>JBEKFN010000465.1:0-4610 GCA_050013295.1 Terriglobales bacterium | reverse complement strand
GGCCCCTCGACTGAAGTACCGTTGAGATGAGTTGTAGGCGTTTCCGCGTCAGGTGCGCGGCTGGGCAACATAGAAGAGCACGGCGAAGTAGTGACAGGTGCTTCCGGCCAGCACAAAGAGATAATAAAGGGGGTTGCAATTTTCTTTGCGTCGATTGGTCGGCGTTCGGGGGCGGAGCTCCGTTTGGAAGCATCATTATTAATTATCGGCTATGAACGAGCATGACGTGTTTGCGCCGGAGCAATTGAAAGCATTCCAGTGCAGCAGTGCGTCAGACCGATCAGATCTCACTGTGCAGACGGTGTCTTGGTACCGCGAGTTCCTAGCCCGATCACCATAGCCATGTCTTTCGGATAGACCACATCGCGTCCTCGCGCCAGAAAGTGGTAATAGATCGACATTGCCGCGCCATAAGACCCGAATCCCGCGGACACTACGCGCGAGTGCGCCGCCAATCCAACGATCATTCCCACAAACCGGAATCCCGACGCCCCGTTCGCCGCGCTGCTGCCTGCTTCTCCCACGCTCGGATTTCCCTGTCCCGCGTCGCGATCTGGCGCAGCCTGTGTCGCCGCCAGCATCACAGCGATGCCGGTCGTCAAATAGCGCGTCCGCGGCGTGGTCACCTGGGCTCCACCCTCGGCATCCAGCTTCAGGTGCTCGTCCTTTGCCACGACCACACCTTCCAGATTTGTTTCGACCTTCTGCTCCAGCCCGTTTGGTGGCTCAACCTGATGAAACAGGATTCGCAACTGCCCGTTGCGCCCCAGCCGACGCGCCGGCTGCACCTCGATCACGGAGCCTTTGATCATGCTGCCCTCCGGCAGAATCAGATGATCCGACACCACCAGCGGCTCCGTTATCAGCGCCTCCACCGGATCTCCCTTCTTGGCCGTCGACGAACTCAGCGGCGTCACCAGCCGCACATGCACTACGCTTCCCGTCGGCGGTGGACTTCCAATACCAGTCATCGACTCGGGCCTCACCGTTTCCGTTCCAAAATCCAGCGGCTGCAGCAAGTCCGCATTGAAACTCGTCCCCGCATCGATGTACTGCGGATGCAGGGGAAGCTGCGACAGGGCGATCCGTTTCAGCTTGTGCACCTTTCCCGGCTCATGGATCTGCTTCTGCAATTCGCTCCACTGCTGGTGGATCGCCTGCCGCATCGCACTTACTTCCTTCCCTGCCGCATCCTCCACTCCATTTGTCTTTTCCGTGTCATTCGCCGATACAAAGCGCAGAACTCCATCCGGGGCCGGAGACGCCACTGTTTGCAGCGCCACATGCCGCCCATCTGCCATCACGAGCTCGTCAAACTGCACATGCACATGCCGCGCCGGAGAGAAATTCCCATCCGTCGCATCCATCACCCGGGTCTTCGCCGGCACACCATCGATTGCCGAGACTTTTCCGTTAACCACCGTCCCCGCCGGAATCAGCAACCTATCGAATGCGTACACCGGCTCCGTTGTTTTGCCATGAATCGCCTGCCCCACTTCCCGGACCCGCACCTCCGAATCCAGCGCTATTTTCAGAGGAGTACCTGGCGGAACTGTCAAGGGAATGGAACTGGTCGGTGCTGGCAAGCGAACGGAATTAGATGGTTCTGGAGTGGGTTCTGCGGGTCTGGCCCTAAGGGCTTGACCCCAAAGCCATGTACAGCAGATGAACATCAGGAAGACCACCTGAGTCACTTGACGAACATATTTCACCTGGACACCTCAATGTTGGGCGGCGCGTAGATCAAATCATAGCCGCAGTTGGAAGGAGAAATGCTTCAGTTAGCTCTGGATGAACAAATTGTCATCTTCCGGAAAAGGAACGGTAATGTTGCGGACATATCGTATTTTGGTAGCCCCCTAACCACACGAGGTCATCGCACCATCGGAAAGGGTGAGGTGAAGGATGTTGAGGAAGATCTTTCGCACCCGGCATAGTGGTGTCCCTGGCTTCATTTTTTTTGTTTGTCTCTCCGTTGCATTCGCGCCGTCTCTGATAGCTCAGACGGCTGGAATGGGAGCATTGACGGGCAGGGTTATCGATGCGTCTGGTAACGCGGTTGCGAATACCACCGTGACGGCGACAAGTACAGAGAATGGCCAAATCCGAAGCGCGACCACGGGGACGGACGGCTCTTATAAGTTTGACGGTCTGCCGCCGGGCAACTACCGGCTGAACTTTGAGGCCGCCGGTTTCAAGACGTTGGAGATTCCTTCGGCAACGGTCAATGGGACTGCGACCGCGGTTCTGGACGAGAAACTGGAGGCGGGCGAACCAATCACCGCCAAACCAGCGCCAGCGCAACAGGACAATTTGCCGAACGCCCCGTCCAGCAGTACGACAGCACCTTCGCTTTCGGATCTAGGCCTCTCACCGGAGCAGACCCAGGGAAACGCGCGAGAGCAAGCGTTGCTGGATAAACGGGCACGCATGCTAAAGATCCATCAACGGATGGGTTTGATCACGACCATCCCGTTGATCGCCACGGTTGCCACTTCTCTCAACGCCGGAGGCAAGAACACGAGCACAGCCTCGCGCGATCTGCATACGGCTCTCGGAGGAGTGACGGGAGATTTGTATTTCATTACCGCGTACTATGCAATCCGCGCACCCAGAGTGCCCGGAACCGAAACTCGCGGGCCGATCCGCTTTCACAAGGTCATGGCTTGGATCCATGGCCCCGGGATGATCGCGACGCCCATCCTGGGAATTATGGCTTTCGATCAAAAAAACAAAGGGGAAAGAGTCCATGGGATCGCCCAGGCGCATGGCCCGGTGGCCATCGTGACGGCCGGGGCGTTTGGCGCAGCCCTTCTGTCGGTGTCCGTTAAGTTCTAAGCCGAGCCTATGAAAAGAAACATCCGGATCGCCCTCGCGCTTCTAGTGCTTCCTGCGCTTGCCCTCGCGGACGGCCGATGGGTTCTCGAACAGTGCACTCTCACCTACCATGTATCCCATCCGCTGCATCAGACCGATGGTGTGAGCCACGCCGCACGAGGCAAGGGAGCCTGCCACGCCGGAGAATGCGATTTCTTGATCGCGGTGCCCGTCAAGTCGTTTGATTCCGGGGACAGTAACCGCGACCTTCATATGCTGCAGGTCACGCGCGGCGCCGAGTTTCCCATGGTCATCGTGCGCACTCGCCTGCCCGAATCCGCCGCCACATCGGCGACCATCAATGCCGACCTGGAGATTCAGTTCGCCGGCCAAACTGCACGTTACGAGCAGATTGAATTCAAACTAGTGACGCAAAGCGGCGAGACTCACATCACCGGGACAATTCCGGCGACACTTTCTGATTTCAAAATCGACCCCCCATCGCTCTTGACGATGCGAGTCAAGAACGAAATTCCAGTGCGTGTGGACATGACCTGGCATCCGCTGTGAGGCGACGAACTGATTCTTGTCCCGGTCTGCGCAAGGACGTTTCAGGCAGCTTTGTTCCGAGGATTGGGTCAGGCTCGATGGACGCTTCAACGTCTGAGGAGTTTCCTGCATCCCACTTGGAGGTGTAAAGTTTTGGACTGGCGGAAAGCTCCTATGCGATTGCTGTTGGTAGAAGATGATGTATCCATTCAGCAGTTCCTGAAGCGCGCGCTGGTGGAGGCAGGATACCAGATTGATGCGGCCAGTACAGCGAAAGCCGGGGAAGCCATGGCTTTGGAAGGTATTCACGATGCCTTCATCATCGATCTTGGCCTTCCAGACATGGATGGATTGGACTTGATTGCCCGCTGCCGCTCTCAAGGTAGTTCGGCGCCAGTTTTAATCTTGTCTGCGCGGCGTTCTGTGGACGAGCGTGTCCGGGGGCTGGAGCAAGGGGGAGACGACTACCTCACGAAGCCATTCGCCCTCCCGGAACTGCTGGCGAGGCTCAGAAATCTCCTGCGCAGGTCTGCTGTTCCACAGACTGAATCGATGCGCCTGCAAGCTGCCGACTTGCAGCTTGACCTGGTGCGTCGTGAAGCACGACGGGGCGATCACTTGCTGCAATTGACCCCACAGGAGTTTTCTTTGCTGGAGTATCTTTGCCGGAATGAAGGTCGAGTGGTAACTCGCACCATGATTCTGGACCACGTCTGGCGGATGCGGATTGATCCTGCAACCAACGTTGTGGATGTCCATATTTATCGTCTGCGCAGCAAGGTGGACCATGAGGCGCTGCGGCCCCTGATCCACACAATTCGTGGTGTTGGCTATGTTCTCAAGAATGCCTAAGAATTTACGCACGACGGCCGCATGGCGGATTTCGACTTGGACAACTCTGGCGTTCGCGCTCGGAACGGCTGTGGCTTTTTCCATAGTTTATTTCCTTGTCGCTCAGGGCATCCGAGAGCGCAGTGACACTTGGCTTAGCGGCGAAGCCGAGGTTCTCGCTCAGGTCTCGGCCGATACTCCGAATGATCACCTATACAAGCGGATAGTTCGAGAGGTGGCCGAACTTGCTACTCAGGAAGTGCCGGATGAGCGCAATGCCCGCGGGGAAAGGCTGAATTCCGTCTTTTTCCTGGCAACAGATCCCAACAACAGTGAAGGTCCGTTGTGGGTCGGCCCAAGCTCCAAGGATGCTTTTGTCACAGCGATTCAGCGGGCGAAGCTCGTTCCGGGCG
>JBEKFN010000464.1:0-3073 GCA_050013295.1 Terriglobales bacterium | reverse complement strand
GATTTCGTGGCGCGGCCCACCATCGCCAGCTCACTCGCAGAAGTGGGAGCGGTGGACGTTGTCTTTCTTGGGGTGAAGGCGCACGGCCTGCCGCAACTTGCGCCTCAGCTGAGGCCGGTGCTGGGGCCGGATACCACAGTTGTCAGCACTCAGAATGGGATTCCGTGGTGGTACTTCCAGGGTTTCGGCGGCGATTGGGAAGGATTGTGTCTCGATCGGGTCGATCCCGGGGGCGTGATCTCCTCGGCCATCGAAGCGCAACGGGTGGTCGGGTCTATCGTTTACTTTTCGACCGAGATTCCAGCTCCGGGAGTGATTCAACACATCGCGGGCAACCGCATTTCTCTCGGCGAACCGGACGGCACGCGCTCCGATCGCTGCCGCCGAATTGCGGAGGCGCTCATCGCCTCCGGCTTGCGCTGCCCCATCACCACCCGCATCCGGCACGAGATTTGGGTGAAGGTTCTGGGCAACGCATCCCTCAACCCGGTCAGCGCACTGACGCGGGCCACGCTGGTTCAGATGGTGCGCGACCCGGGAGTTTCGTCGGTGATCCGCAACATCATGGAGGAAGTGGAAGCGGTCTCCCTCAAACTGGGCATGGAGTTGCCGGTTTCCATCGAGCAGCGAATGGCCGGCGCGGAAAAAGTTGGGGAGCACAAGACTTCGATGCTGCAGGATCTCGAAGCGGGCCGCCCGATGGAACTGGAAGCACTGGTGGGCGCGGTGGTGGAGTTAGGGGAGCGGGTAGGGCTTCCCATGACTTGCACCCGCACGGTGTACAACTGCACCAAGCTACTGTCCCAGTGTGCGGTTCAGCAGCAGCCAAGGTGAACACCGGGCAAGGGCCGGCCTCAGGGGCTAAAACCCGCGTCTTTATTGGCTCTGGGCGGCACGGCTGAAGCCGTGCCCTACCCAAAACCGGCGCGAACGGAGATTATTGGGCAGTCTGAGACGGGGCAAGCCCCTTCTCTACACGGGTCTTTCAGCAGCCTGTTCAAGCCGTGCCCTTCCCGGTTCTCTCGCCTCCTGAATAATGCCCGCTACCGCACCGTGACAAAGTAGTACGCGGTCATCGCCACGCCGACGGCGATCACGACGAGCCGTACCTTCCGGGGATCGGCTTTTTGCGCATAGTGCGCGCCGAACCAGCCGCCGAGCAGAGCACCCGCAATCATTACCACGCACTGCCGCCAAAGCACGGCACCCGCCAGAATGAAGGTCAGCACCGCCGCAGCATTAATCACGACCGCCAGCAATGTCCGGATCGCACCCATGGCATGGATGTCACGCATCCCCAACGCCGCCAACATGCCCAGGATCATGAACCCGATTCCCGCCCCGAAATACCCGCCATAGATTGCGACCAGCAACTCTGCCATAGAAGTTGCCGTGATCGCCTGCCATGACATCTTCCGCAAATCATCCACAGCGGCAGTCTTCCCGGCTATGGTGCGGATCGTGTTGCCGAAGGCGAACAGCAAGGTACCACCCAGCAGCAGCCAGGGGACGAGGCGCAGGAAGGTATGTTGGGGCGTCTTGAGCAGCAGCAACGCGCCAACCAGCCCACCGACAACGCTCGTCAGCAGCAAGGGAACCAACAAGCGTCGCGGCACATTCAGCCGTCTTAGGTACGCACCGGCGCTGGCTGCCAACCCAGGCCACAGCGCGACCGTGTTGGTCGCGTTGGCTTCCACCGCCGGCACACCGGTAGCCAACAGCGCGGGGAACGAAAGAAAAGTGCCGCCGCCCGCCACCGCGTTTAGCGTCCCGGCAATGACCGCAGCGAAAAACAGGAAAATGGCGTGGCTTAGGTGCAAACCTAAAAGTTACCACGGATGCGGAAAAACTAGTTCCCAAGCAGAAAGGGCACGGCTTCACAGGTTGCGGAAAAAGTCGATTCTCGATGCCCAGACCCCAAAGGGCATCTGATTTCGAAGGACTTACGGCATCGCTAAAGCGATGCCCTGATACGAAACCCGAGTTTTTCCACAGCCTGTTAAAGCTCGTCGATGAAAATTCGCCAGTTACCGCAGCCGCAAACCGCTGCGCCACCCAAAGTCTCTGCCCCAACCAAAGCCTGATGTGATCTTGGTCACATCGACACGTGATTAATGTACTTGCGCCATTTGGGGCTCAGGGCTTTAATGATGGTCAGTCATCAGACCAATGCCAATCATGGGCACTGAATCGCCGGCGAAACTCGGGTTCGAGGCAATTCCCAGAAACAAGGTCTACCAAGAGGTCGCCAAGCAACTGGAGCGGCACATCACGGAAGAGTTGAAACCCGGCGATCTGCTGCCCCCAGAGCGTCAGCTTGTGCAAATGCTTGGGGTCAGCCGCAGCTCGGTGCGCGATGCCATCCGGAGCCTGGAACTGAAGGGCCTGCTCGAGCCACGCCAGGGTATCGGCACGGTGGTTTGCAGTCCTCATGCTGCCCCAGGTCCCCTGGCTACCGCGCTTCTGGAGAAGCGGAAGATGATTGCGGAACTGCTGGATGTGCGCAATATGATCGAGCCGCCCTTGGCCGGGCGCGCCGCTCTGCACGTCTCTCGCGATGAGATCGCTGAGATGGAGGAGATTCTGGTACGCCAAGAGGCGAAGGTGCGCGGGGGCGAACTAGGAATCGACGAGGACTCCGAGTTTCACTACAACGTCGCTCTGGCGTCCAACAACAGCGCGGTCTTGAAGATAGTGGACGTGCTGATGGATTTGTTGCGCGAGACCCGGGAACGCACGTTGCAGGTGGAAGGACGGCAAGAAAAGTCGCTCGCCGGTCACCACCGAATTCTTTCCGCTCTGAAGCGGGGCGACGCGGGAGCCGCCGAGGCTGCCATGCGCCGGCACCTGCAGGAAGTCGAAAGCATAGTACTGAAGAAGCTGTAAGAGAAATGAATGGAGGTTGAAAAATGGGCCAGCTATTAGCGGTTGAAGTCATCTACCGAGGGGTCTTCCAAAAGACCCTGGCCAAGAACATAACTCGCGGCATCGTTTTGGCCGCGCACAACGAAGGCAAACTGGGCATTTCCTTTGGTCGTTATGGAGATTCTCCGGAGCGCAACGGGATTCCAGC
>JBEKFN010000463.1:0-3120 GCA_050013295.1 Terriglobales bacterium | reverse complement strand
AGCTGGGATGGAAATCACACCCTATAATCATCATGCGAAGACTCCTTTCTTCCCAGCGTCTTTGTCCTCAACACAAGACTACCGGGTTCGAATCGAGCCTTCGCTCTTATCCAATCAGTCCAAGCTCCGCTTGGGCGGGGCCGTTGACCTTTTTCGTCACAAACGCGATGTACGAGCCATCACAGACTTGCACCCCAATCGGTGCGAAGATACCTCGACAGTGCCCCATCGAGAACCGCGCCAGTCTCCAGAGACGAACGCATTTCCGGCCGCAAACTTTTCACCGCTATTTGACAACATATGGCCCCGGTCAGCACCCCGCAAGTGCACGCCAAACAGCAAAATTCAATGCTAAGTCCTATCTTTTGAATACTTTGCTTATAACTACCGTACTATCATCAACTTAACTCATTTTGGGGTAGGGGGGGTACCCCCACAAATTTCTGAATTCTTACCACCCGGCAGCCCCAGTTATTTCGGTCAATGTTAACCAGCAACAAGTCCATAGGGCTCGTGGAGACGTGAGCAGTCCGGATTTTCAAATGACTACGTGGACGGGCGAGGATGCCCGTCCCCACACGAGCCCACTTCTTCTCGTTCGCTACATTTTGATCGTAGAGCCGTGGCTGGCGATGCATTGCCATTTTCCATTGGACATCTTCATCCAGGTATCAGTCCAGCGCTCGTGGGTATCGACCGGCTTGCCATTCTCGTCCGTGCCTTTGCCTGCCCAGTTTCCGGTCGCGATGGCGGTGTTACCGAATACCGTTACCTTCACGTCGCTGATCTGGTTGGTCTGCCACTTTGCCGCCTTGGTATGCGCGAGCGTCTCGGCTTTCCCAATCACCTTTCCTTGGCTGTCGGTGCTGACGAATTTGTCCGCCAGGAGAGGAGCGAGCGGCTCCGGATTGCTCGCCTTTGCGGCGTCTGTCCACTGCTGCTCGAGTCCAGCGACGGCCTGCTCGGTTCCGCCGCCCATCTTGTTGTCTTTTGCTTGTGCCGCGACCATCAGCGACAGCAATGCTACGGCACAACACACGACGAAGGTTCTCTTCATTGATTTGCTCCATTCTGTATTTTAGATTTGCGGTAGATGTTGCCCCAGGGCCGACTGAAACTGGTCCTAGATTTTCTCGAAGAAGTGGGCAGTTTTCTTGCCGGCTTCCTCGGTGTAGTAGACGGTCACGTGGGCGGTTTTCTCGGTGCCTTTTTCGATGTCCTTGCCGGCATCGTCCGCAGCGTGGCCTGACAGCTTGAATGTGTGCTCCGTGCCGTCCGCGGTTTTGACCGCCATGGTCTTGCCTGCGCGATCGATATGGGTGACGGCTCCGTCCACCGACTTGATACCATCTTTGCCGACGTCATCGACTTCGACCGCTGTCTTCTCGGTGCCTTTTTCGGTGTAGTGCGCCACTACGTCCGTGCCTTCCTTGAGCCCGTGAAAGGCGTCTTTGCCGCCCATCTCTGTTTCATGGGCGCTTGCTTTGGCACCATGGACCGTGGTCTTGTCGACAAACTTGATGGTATGTTCGCTGCCATCCTTGACCTTGACGACCATCGTCTTGGTGGCTGAATCCAGTTTGGTAATGGTGCCATGGACGGCACTGACCACGTCCTTCGCGGCCCAGCCGAGCGCGCTCAAGAGCAGGAGCGCGAGAGATGCCCGGACAATGTTTTTGCTTTTCATTTTTTCAGTCTCCTTGGAGATCTAATTGGAATTTCCTTTTTGGCCCGCAAGCAGGCTAACGCATACGGCGGTTTCGCGCTAGAGTAGGTCGATGCTCACAGCCTGTGGTGAGACTCCGGCGCTCGGGACCAGCGCCTAAAGGCGCTCTCGTAACACGGTTCTTGCGGTATGCCTGAAGGCATACCCTGATACGAATCGCACCGAGACGAATCGCGCTGATACAAATTGCTCTGATACAGCACTCGACGCTTCTATTCGTAGCGGAGGGCTTCGATCGGGTCGAGGCGGGAGGCGCGGATGGCGGGGACCATGCCGCTGATGAGTCCGACGGCGGTGAGGATGAGGACGGCGACGATCAGGGTGAGGGGGTTGATGAGGAGGCGGATGTCGCCGGCTTCGGCGTGTTTGGCCATGGCGCTGTAGAGGGTAAGCCGGCCGACGGTGAGAGCAACCACGTAAGCGAGGATGATGCCGAGCAGTCCGCCGGTGAAGGTGATGGCGAGCGCTTCGGCGAGAAACTGGAGAAAAATGTCGCGGCGGCGCGCGCCCAGGGCCTTCTCAACGCCGATTTCGCGGGTGCGCTGGGTGACGGAGACGAGCATGATGTTCATCAAGCCTACGCCTCCGATGCCGAGCGTCAGCGTGCCAATGAAGGCGAGCAGAATCTTGAGGCCGATGGTGACGACCTCGAGCTGGTGGACCTGCTCCATAAGATTAAAGACAAACAGAGCGCGGCGGTCGGCGGGATTGAATTTGTGCTGCGCGGCCATGATGTAGCGCACGGATTGCTCGATCCGCTGATAGTCGTTGGTCTCGTAGTTGAACCAGACGGAGTCGAGGTAGTGAGTGTCCTTGAGGTCACTCATGGTGGTGAAGGGGACGTAGACGAAGCGATTGCTATTGTCGTCGCCGGCCTGCATCTTGGGACCGAGAACGCCGATGACTTCAAAGCCGATGCCATCAATACGGATGTGCTCGCCCAGGGGGTTGCGTCCGGAGAAAAGTTTTTCCTCGGTTTCGGAGCCGATGACGGCGACGCGGGCGCGCTGCATCTGATCCCGGGGGTTGTAGAAGCGTCCCTGGGCGAGGGTGAGAGCGCGGATGGCGAAGGTGTTGGGGTATTCGCCGTTGACGTTCAAGGTGTAAGAGCGAGTGTCGTATTGCACGGTCGCATTCTTGTAGCAGGCGGGAGTGATGTGGGTGATCTGCGGGATGCTGGTGGTGAGCAGATCGATATCTTCGAGGGTGAGGCGGATTTGCGCGCCTGCCTTCTCGCCACCGGACTGCATCGAGGAACGGCCGGGAACCACGATGAAGAGCCTGGTTCCGAAGTTGGCAAAGATGTTGGCGCAAGCACGGCCGAAACCGTCGCCGTAGGCGAGGAGCATGACGACGGTGGCGATGCCCCAGGCCATGCCCAGCATGGTGAGGGC
>JBEKFN010000462.1:0-5285 GCA_050013295.1 Terriglobales bacterium | reverse complement strand
TCTCCTATTTCCGGTCCGGGACTGACCCGGTCCGCGCCGCGCGCCCGCAAGGATGCGGTTTGTAAACCCATCGCCATGGAACGTAACGTACGAGGCAAGATCCTCAGCGGTCATCCGCTGAAGAAGGAAGACCTTATCGGCAGCAAACCGAAATTCATCGTTGCCGGAGCTCGGTAAAGGATAACTGGAGGCAAGAATGGCTAACTACAACACTGAATGCCTGTGCGTTCGCTGCAAGCATTTGCGTCCCGCGCTCGATCCCAACATTCAAAAGGCCTACCTCGGCAAGTGTGTGAAGCGCGAATGGCCGTTCACATTGTCGATCACGCTGCAAGGCTGGACGGAGTGTGATGTCTTCGAGGCCAGCGGCAAGACGTATGTGCCAGCCGAACCGGTGGCCGCCAAGGCCGCAGTCGCAGCCAGCGGCGCTCCCGCGGCCAAGCGAGTGGAGTTCTACTATAGCTCCGCGCAGAAGCCGGGCGAGATGTTCCCGTGCGACATCAAGCGAGCCCTGCAACTGGTAAAGGATCTCCAGGGTGCGGGGGTGGATTGCAAGGCCATCGACGTTGCCGGCGTCAAGGACCGGTTCCCCATCTATCACAAATCGGTCAGCGGCCCGGATGCGACAGTACGCCCGGTCTTCGGCGCCAAAGGCGCACTGGTAGAGGACTTTGGAACCACTGTCCCCGCCGTGCTGGTATTCCAAGGCGACCGCTATCCCGTAATGGCTTTCCCGCGGAGCGATGCCAAGCGCGGTACGATCCGCGTGGAGCAGGCTCTGGAGGATCTGGTCGCTGAGACTGCCGCAACCCCGGTAGCCAAGTAAGTGGTATAAGGAGAATTCCAAGATGGCTGAGTACCTACCTCCACGCCAGTTCTGGCCGAAACGTGTCTACACCCTGCCGGAGTTTGCGACCTATGCTCCAAGGTTCAACTCGACCGAAGAACTCCTGGGCAAAGCCGTCGCAGCCGGTCGGGGCGATCGCACCGCTGTGCTCTTCGAGGACCAACGGATTACCTACGGCCAGCTTCTTACTCAAGCCAGTAAGTTCGCCAGCGCGCTCCGCGAACTGGGAGTGACGGAAGGCGACCGCGTCGTTCTGCGGACGCCTAACATACCGCCGGCCCTGGTCGCTAACTTCGCGATCCTTAAGTTGGGAGCGGTCTGCACTCCTACGTCGCCCCTGTTCTCGCGTCACGAGATAGCTCACGTGGCCAACGACTCAGAGGCGGTCGCCATCATCGTCAGCGCTGCGCTTCTGGGCGAGGTCGAGGGCGCGCGCGAGAACTTTGAGACGATCAAGCACATCATCGTCGTCGGGGGCGATGTCGCCGAGGTGAAGGCCAAGGGATTTCTCCCTTACGGCGAACTGGTGCAGTCCGGCAATCCAACTATCGATCCAGTGCTCCGCAACCGCGAAGACGTGGGTCTGCTGATGTACACGTCGGGCACAACGGGACGCCCGAAAGGGACCGTCCACTTTGTGGAGGAACTGCTGATCGTGCCCGACGGCTTCGGGAAGTATGGCTGGCGAGTCACGGAAAACGACGTTGTCGGCGGGTCCGCTCCCCTGGCGTTTGGGGCGGGCTACTCCAGTTATGCGACTATTCCCTTCCGTTTCGGTGCGGCTGCTTCGCTCATCGCCAAGTTCGACCCGGAGAAGATGTTCGACACCATACAGAAGCATCGTGTCTCGATCTTGACTCTTGCCCCCACCGCGTACCGCAAGATGTTGCAGGTACCGGACGCCAAAACCAAGTTTGATCTCAGCAGCCTGCGCGTCTGCACCGGCGGCGGCGAGAGCCTGACTGCCCCGACCTATCACGCGTGGAAAGAGAAGTTTGGGCTGGAGATCTTCGAGGGGTTGGGCACGACGGAGATGATGTACGTTTTCGCCTCGAACGTGGTCAGCCGTAAGGTCAAGGCGGGCTCATTCGGCCAGGCCGTACCGGGCTACGAGTTGAAGGTTATCGACGAAGAGGGGAAGCAAGCCGCCGCCGGCAAGATCGGCCACTTTGTGGCTTGCGGACCCACGGGCACGGTCTATTGGCGCGATCCCGAGAAACAGCAGCGTGCCATCACCGCCGAGGGCTGGAATCTGGCCGGTGACTTCGTATATGTCGATGAGGATGGCTACTTCTGGTTCGTGTCGCGCGAGGACGACATCATCAAGAGTTCGGGTTACCGCATCGGTCCAGAGGAGATTGAAGTCACCATTGCCACCCACCCGGCCGTTGCCGACGTCGGTGTCATCGGAGTGCCCGACGAAGTGCGCGGCCAAATTGCCAAAGCATTCGTGGTGCTGAAGCCTGGGGAAACCCTGACCCCCGACGATCTGCTCGCCTTCCTGAAAGGCAAGATTGCAACCTATAAGCTGCCGCGCGAAATCGTGATCGTAAACGAACTTCCGCGCACAGCCACAGGAAAGCTGCTGCGCCGCGTATTGAAGCAGAAAGAACCCGCGACTCCGCAGCCGGCAATAAAATAACACTCGTGTAGGGACGGCCGCCCCCGGCCGTCCAAGCCGAGCGAAGCTCGGCAGCCGTTTGTGGCCACAGCTCTCTGCCTAGCAGGCTGCGGAAACTCCGGGTTTCGTATCAGGGTATCGCTTTAGCGATACCGTAAGTCCTTCGAAACCAGAAGCCCCTTTAGGGGCTGGGCATCGAGAATCGACTTTTTCCGCAACCTGGTAGTGTTGCTTCTTCGCAAGCTCCTTTACTTCACCGCCTGGAAACGGCTATAAGACTGTATTCATTCTGCATTTCCCTGGAGTTGCCAATGACTGACGTCCTCACGCACCAATTGCTCTGCGAAGGAATTGTGGATCAAAGCTCAGTCGCCATTGTATTTGGCGACCGGGAGGGCATCATTCGTTTGTGGAATGCGGGTGCGGAGAGCATGTTCGGCTGGACTGCCGGCGAGGCCATCGGCAAGTCCATGGATATGATCATCCCCGAGAAGCACCGGCCGCGTCACTGGGAAGGCTACGACCGGGTCATGGAAACCGGGGTCACCAAGTACGGGCAGAACGTGCTTGCCGTCCCCGCCTCCACTAAGGACGGCCGCAGAATCTCGATCGAGTTCAACGTCGTGCTGCTCAAGGATGCCGATGGGCGCGTCCTGGGCATAGCCGCCACCATGCAGGATATCACCGCGCGTTGGGAGCGGGATAAGGCCCTCCGCGCGCGCCTGGCTGAACTTGAAGCCAAACTGAAGCAGGCCGGTCTTGTGACGGAAAACAAGTCCTAGCTCATCGGGGGAGCCTTAGCGATGTGGGCACTTCGCAGATTACTTTTGCAAGCCACGCTTCTTCTGTGGGCCGCATGGTCGGCGGCGCAGGCGCCATCTTCTGGCATTTCGACCGGCGGACCTTGTTCCTCCGAACTGCTGACCCTGCGCGCCACGGATGGTGTGCGCCTGCAGGGCATCGTTTTCCGTGCCCCAAAGCCGCGTGCGAGCGCCCTGTTGTTGGTACACGGCTATGCCGGCAACTTCTATGAGGCCTACTTCCCCAAACTCGCCGAGGCCGCGGCCCACGCTGGCTACGACACACTCGCATTGAACATGCGCGACCACGATGCCGGTCCCAAAAAGTCTTCCTTTACCGATAACCAGGCCGATATTGCAGCCGGTGCTGCCTACTTGCATGAACTCGGCCACAAGCGCGTGGTTTTGCTCGGACAAAGCATGGGCACCAATCGCGTGCTCTTCTACCAGGCCGCCAGCGGCGACCCGGACATCGCAGCCACCGTGCTGGTGAGTGGTCCCGGCGATCTCTTTGAGTGGAACGTGTGGCAATTTGGCAAGGAGAAGGCGCAGGCGACAGTGGATGAAGCCTTGAATCTGCAGCGGGCCGGCCGGGAAGAGGAGCTGATGCTCATCGACCTTGGCCCCATAGGCAAGGCACTCTACAGCGCTCGTTATCTTTTGAGTTTACGGGGTCCGGATCGGCTCTCCAACCCCTACCAGAACCTTGCCAAGGTCAAGAATCCCATTCTCATCGTTCAAGGAACGGCCGACAAACTCATCCAAAAGGACGTCGGCAAGCGCTTGCAGACGGCGGCGCCCGCCGGCTCCGCGGCCGTATTTGTGAGCATTGAGGCCGCGGGCCACGGTTTTGAGAATTATGAGCCGGTGCTGAGCGATAAGGTTTTGGGCTGGTTGAATACGGTCGCCCCTTGAACCGCGATCGGACATTCGATTTCTGATCTTGATGTTGCTGTAGTCCGGTACAATCTTCCATTCTGGAAATTATGGGGCAGCAAATTATGGGCCAGCAAATTATGGCGCAGCCAGGTTCAGGGAATCGTCGAAGGGCTGTACTGGCAAACATTATATGAACCTTGAGCGCATCACAACGTTGGCGGCCACAGACGGTCACAACATCCCTGCCTATCTTCTTACGCCGGACGTTACTGCGGACTCTGCGCATGGCGGCGCGGTCCTGATCCCTGGCTATGGCGCGGCGAAGGAGCACATGCTCGGGATCGCTGCAAGACTCGGAGAGGCTGGTATAGCCGCGCTGGCGATCGATCTCTGCGGCCACGGTGAAAATCACGCCGCCATCGGTCCGGTGATGCGCGACGAGGTCGAGTCTGCGATTCGCTACGTACGCCGCTTCGGCCAGGCCGCGGCTCTGGGCATCAGCTTGGGCGGCCGGCTGGCATTGATGTCTTCAGCAGATTGCATGGTCGCCATCTCCCCCTCGGTGGTTGCGGCCATCTCGCCGCAAGGCAAGTGGATGTTTGAGACCTTCCCCAGTCCTGCTGTGCGCGAGCCGTATCCGGGGTATGTGTTGGAGTTGCTCGATGCCCTTGGTCCCGTGGCGCCCCACGATCGTCCTTGTCTGCTGCTTTATGCCGAGCGCGATATCCCCGCGATTCTTGAGGGTGCAAAGGGACTGAAGGCGAGCCTTTCGAAGTCCGAATTGCGCTATGTAACGAGCAACCTGCACCCCGAGGTTCAGCATGAGAACGGCTTAATCCGTTACCTGCCGCGCTGGTTCAACCACATGGATCTTAAGTTCAACTATGAGGTGCTGACCGTCACGGCGGCTTGGCTGGCCGAACGCTGCGGCAAAGCTCAAAATGCGTAGCCGTTTCACAAATCGGTCTTCGGTAGGGCACGGCCCCACAGGTTGCGGGAAACTCTGGTTTTGACTTTGTTTTGAAGGGGCACGGCTTCAGCCGTGCCGTTCAGGACCTGAAAGAATGCGGGCTTTAGCCCCTGAGGGACGCGCCTCCGAACTGAAAGACATTTATGAAAGCAGCTCTAAAAGCGCATC
>JBEKFN010000461.1:0-2791 GCA_050013295.1 Terriglobales bacterium | reverse complement strand
TGTCGAAGTGCGCGCCGCGGTGGAGCAGGCTCTGCAACAGGTGCCCGAACCGTATCGCACGGCTTTGATCCTCCGCGATCTGGAAGAAATGTCGTACGAGGAGATCGCCGAAGTCCTAGGGATTTCGCTGGGAACGGTGAAGTCGCGCATCACGCGCGGGCGCGACGCGCTGCGCAAGAAATTATCGGGATATATCCGGGAAGTGGGTCCGGAGTTAGGGCTGTTTGCTCCTGCCGATGAGAGCTCTGCCCACGACCGGCACAGCGGAGCGGCTCAGATTTCGCGAGAAGGTTCACGAGGTGGCAGAGAGGTTGAGGTGACGCCATGAACCGCGATCACATGAAGTGCGATCACATGACCTGCGCTGAGATCAAGAAGTTGTTTTCGCCCTATCTCGACGGCCGGGTGAGCGGGTCTGAGATGCGCTCGCTCACGCGCCATGTGGAACAGTGCGATGGTTGCGCGCGGGAATATGCCGCGACGCAGCGCACGCAACAGTTGCTTGCCAGTCTCGGTCCGAAGAAGGCTCCGGCCGACTTGGCGTTGAAGTTGCGGGTCGCGATTTCGCGCGAGGTGGCTCAGAACCGCCGGCCGCGGTTTGAAGGTGTGCTGGTGCGGCTGAGCAATGCGCTCAACGCTTTTATGGTTCCGGCCACGGCGGGGTTGGTCAGCGCCGTATTGTTTTTCGGACTGCTGCTGGGCTTCTTTGCCTTGCCCGCCGAACTGCGGGCCAGCAGCGGTGACGTTCCGCTGATGCTGTACACCGGGCCGCGACTCGAACAGTCGGCGTTCGGCGCGTCACTCGGCAATATGGGTGACGATGCGGTGGTGATTGAAGCCTACGTGGATGCCAATGGCCGCGTGGAGGACTACCGCATCCTGTCGCAACCGGACGACGCCAAGGCGGTGCTGCCGCAGTTGAAGAACCTGTTGATTTTCACGACCTTCCATCCGGCGCTTTCCATGGGCCGCCCGACAACGGGGACGGCGGTGCTGTCGTTTTCGAAGATTAGCGTGAAGGGTTAGCGCTAGACCCTGCCGAGCTGCGCTCGACTGTCCCCAAGTTCGCTTCGCTCCGAAAAGCGCCAATTGTTGAGCTGAGCGCTCACTGCTTCGTTCACCCTTCCCAAACGAACGCGTCGAACACTCTTGTGGATTCGAAGCCGATGCGTTTATAGAGGGCAATGGCCCGGTCGTTGGCCTCGGTTACCGTCAGCGAGATGAAACGAAATTCCCGCCCGCGGAGATTCTTCGTGGAGGCGGCTAGCATGGCTTCGCCGAGGCCGGCGGAGCGGTATTCCGGAAGCACGCACACCTGGGTAATGTGGCCGACATCGGGGCGCACCTGCGAGCAGAGGATGAGTCCGATCAGCGTGCGCGTGCGGCGCCGGAAGACGGCGAAGGATGCTTGAGGATCGAAGGTGCCGCATCCGGGGAAGCGCACGATGTTGTTGAGAAACCGCAGCGAGCCAGCGACGGTGCGGTATTGGTCGTTGATCTCGGAATCGACGTGGCCGCGGTAGGCGGCGGTAATCAGGGTGGCGGCGGACTGGTATTCATGGTCGGACCAGGGACGGATTTCGAACTGGGCCGGGAGCGGCGGCAGCGGAGCTTGCGGATGCTGGCCGATCTCGAAATTCATGAAGACGCGAGGATGGCGGCTGAAGCCCTGTTGCAGGAAGGGGCGCGCGACTTCTCCGGTGTGGTGCGCCAGCAACTGCGCCTCCACGCGATGGACGCCGGGCGACTGCTGCAGGGTCTCGATGACGTGTGCAAGCAGTTGTTCTTCGACCTCGTGACGGTTGGGACTGCGCTCTCCATTGCGGACAAAAAGGTCGCCGATAACACCCTTGCTCTGCTCGTAGACAAAAAAGGAGTAGCCAAAGATGCTGCCGCGTTCAATGGCGGCGTAGCCGGGAAGGATCTTGGCGTCCATGTAGCGGAGGATCATCTCGGCCGAGGTGGTGTAGTCCCACGAGAGGAGGCGTCCCCACATGGCGATCTCATCTTCCAGCAGCGGGCGAAGGTCAGCGGAAGAGAAGTGTCGGAGATCGAGAATTTCCATATGGATGCCAGGTTTCAAGGTTTCAGTTTTCAAGGTTTCAGCGTAAAGCGACCGAGACTGCGGCGGATCGGATTGACCGCAGGGTTTTTCATCCTTGCAAACCATGCAACCTTGAAACTTTGAAACCTTCTTTATTTCACCCAGTACAGATCCAACTTCTGCTCCGGGATGCTGGTTAAGTATGACACTCGGCGTCCAGGAACGAGTTGGGCGACTTGCAATTGCGTACCTTGTGCGGCAACCAGGACATGAGCTGCGGCCGGGATATTTCCGCTTTCGTATGGTTGTACCGGACGATTGAAATAAAACTCGAGGCCGTATCCCAGCACGCGATTGACGTGATAGAGGGTGATGGGAACCGGTTCGTGCGAAAAGGCCTGAATGCTTCGGGCAATGGGACGCGCGGATTGGGTGGCGTCGATGACGGGAGCGGCGAGACGAATGACGGCGCCTACGCTTACCACGACGGCGAACATCGTCACTGGTCGCAGCAGACGCACCCCTGCGCGGGACAGTAGCGCAACGCTGATGCCGAGCGCAAAAACAGCGGCAATGGCAGCGGCGACGTAGGTTCCTCTTCCCCACAGCAGGTGGTGACTCATTGCGATGGATGCGGCGGAGAGCGCGGCAAATATCAGCACTCCGCAGAGAACTCCGTGAGTCGCCGCGAACAGGGGCGACAACTTCCTGTCGTTCCGCGACCTCAGCGAAACCTCCGCGCCCTCT
>JBEKFN010000460.1:0-3453 GCA_050013295.1 Terriglobales bacterium | reverse complement strand
ATGTCCATGGTGTAAAACGCCATGTTGGAACGCACCGCCGCGTTCACGGCCGCACGCAGCTCCGATTGATTCTCGATGCCGGTGCGGTCCATGCCGCTGGAAAAATAAATCAGCGATTTCTTCTGCTGCACGTGCGCCAGCTTTTCCGCCACCGAGCGCAACGCCTCCAGCCGCCGGTCGGTGTTGAAGATGTTGTATTCCGTATCGTCGGCGGTAAATGGCTGGCCGGTGTCGGGCGTCCCCTCGGTCGTGCCCGTGGTGCCTTCCTCGAAACCCTGGCCGCTGCCCGTGCTGAATCCGTCCAACTGTTTTTTCAGCAGCGCATGATCCGCAGTAAAGTCCTGATTCACCAGCAGAGAACTTCCGAGCGAAACAATTGACACCAGGTCGGCGGGCGCCATTTGTGTATCGACATAGTGTTCGGCCGACGTAACCGCGCGGTCGATTTCATCCGGCTCCATGGCCGAGAGATCGAAAAACAAAACAATCAGCCGCCGATCCTTAAACTGGGAATCGAACTGGGGCGCCGCGGAAGCCACCGGGCTCGTCTCCCCAGAGGCCGCCTCCGGCAAAGGCTTCGCCTGCGCCACATCCAACGTAGGCACGGCATCGACGTTCTCCACATCAAAGGAGACGATCTTCTGCGGTTTGTTGTCCTCGAGAATCGTGAAATCTTCCGGTTTCAATCCCGGCACAAACTTTCCGCTCTTGTCCTTCACCGTTACGTTCACCAGCACGAGATCCGATTCCGCGTGAAACACATAGTCCGATTGCTGCTGCGAAGGCGAAGCGGCACACAACAGCACCAGCGCCAACAGCAGCGCTGCAGCTTGATCGGCGAATCGGTTTGGTGTGAGAGTCATGGCGATCCTTTTGCTAACTCGTTGGCACCGCAGCGGCTAAAGCCGCGATGATTTTTGCGATACTAACGGCGCGGCTGAAGCCGCGCCCCTTCAAAGCAAAGTCAAAACCCGAGTTCTTGCGCCCTGCGAGATCGTCTCCCTCAGCGCCATCCTCATCAGAAACGAAAGCGCGCCGTCATGGTGAACTGCCGCATGGCCCCCGCCGCCGTAACCCGGCCAAAGGTGAGCGAGTTAAGGTTCGTATCAATCGAGGAGTAATTCGGTTTGTTGAAAATGTTGGTGGCCTGCGCCCGGAACTCCAGCACCCGCGCTTCCTTCAAGGGGAAAATTTTTGTGAATGCCATGTCAAACACTTTGCTGCCTGGGCCAATGATGCTGTTGCGTCGCGCATCGCCATAGGTGCCAATGGGCGGTTTAGAGAATGCAGCGATATTGAACCACTCCCCGATCGAAGGATGCGCCAGGCTCACCGGCTGCCCGGGCACCAGGTTCGGCCGCAGCGTACCGTTGGTTCCCGCGTTCACGTCATTGACGTCGCCCAGCAGTCGCGGCGTAAAGGGCAGCCCCGATGCGATCGTCCAGTCGCCGCTCCATTGCCAGTCGCCAAGAACGGCGCGCAACGGAGCCTCTCCCGTGAGCCAGCGCTTGTCGTGGCCAAAGGGTAGTTCATACAAATAGTCCGCGGTGAATTTATGAGTCTGGTTGAAGCTGGAGAGGCCACGTTCCGCAGACAGATCGAGAGGATTCTGCGCAACATTGGCCATACCTCCACTCGTCGAAGCGCCGCCTCCGCCGGCGCCGGTACCACCTGCGCCCAATCCAGGAGTACTCGCCACCGAGGTTGCTCCCGCGCCGATGGAAGACGCGTCATCGAGCGACTTGGAAAACGTGTAGATGCCACCGATCGCGAATCCTGCCGACAAGCGCTTGCGCAGCCGCACCGAGACGGCATTGGCCGACGAATCCGCCACCGAGCTTTCGTAGGTGAAAGCGTCAACCCCGGAAATAAGAACCTGGCTCGCGGTTCGGTTGGGCGCTTCCAGAATGTCGAGATCCGTTCCCTTGGTTCCCGTGTAATCAAGATTGAGCAGCAGGGTGGGGCGAATCTGCTGTTGAATGTCGAGATTGCGAATCTGCACATAGCCGAGGCGGTAATTCGGATTCACGGCATAGCTATTGGCGATGCCGGTGGGCGCCGGAAATCCGCTTTGCAGCGTCAGGTTGGGGGGAGACGGGAAAGGCGCTTGGACGTTGGTCGCTGCGGTGGCAAATGGCGGCTGCAAAGCGAGTTGCAACGCGATGCCCTGGTACGCGCCCGTGTTGTAGTTAATGCCATATCCGCCACGGACTACTGTGTTGGGGAGCGGCTTCCAAGCAAAGCCAATCCGCGGCGCAAAGTTGTTGTGATCCGGCCGCACCAGGCTCGCCGGCAAGCTGCCGCTGTACGGTCCCACTTGTCCCGGCTGAATCGCCGTCACGCTCAGTGGCGGCGTCTGAGTCAGTAACCCGGGGGACAGGTCAAGGTTCACGAGGCGATTGTTTATCTCCGTGAGCGGCGAAACGTACTCGTAGCGCACTCCGAGGTTGAGCGTCAGATTCGCGCGCATTTTCCACTCATCTTGCACATACAAATCCCAAAAGTTGCCGCGGAAGTGGTCTCCAAACAGCGCGGAAGTCTGGTGCGGCGATCCGAGAAACTGCTCGGAAGTTTGCTGCGGTAATCCGAGCAGAAAATCTGCAAAGTCATATCCCGTGCCGGGCACTGGTTTTCCACTGCTATCGAGTTGCGAAGTATTGACACCGGTGAAGACGAACGAACCGCGCGGGTTGCTGTCAGTTTCCGTGTTCACCTGTACGCGCCGAAAGTCTCCGCCCCAGCGCCAGGTGTGCTTGCCATGATTCCAGATCACATAGTCGGAGAAGGTGTAAGTCTGGCTTCGGTTACGCTGCGGAGTCGTGTCCTGAAGATTGGCGATGTCTGTGAAAGAAAGATTCGGCAGTCCCCAGTCGAATGGATTGGTTGAAACTCCCGTGATTCCTAGCGTGCCCGTAATGTCGTTATTGAAACCGTATAGATTCTGAGTCCTCGTCCGGCTGCGGTTAAAGTCGGCGCGAACAATGTTGGTCAGCTTTCCGATGCTGCGGGTGTAAGACACCGGAATGTCAAAGCTGCGGACGGTGGTGCTGCCGCCAACGCTCGGGAACGGATTCGTCAGCGTGGCGTTCGATTGATGGTAATGGAAGCCGATCTGCAGGCTGTTGCGCGGAGCGTTGCGGCCTCCGCCGCGGCGTCCGCCCGCGGGCGCTGCGCCAAAGCTGTGGTTCAAACGTATGTTCAGATCGTCGCTGTCGCTGGTGGCGGAGGTCACGTAGTGGAAGTTCTGAAAAGTGCCAGGCAAGTTCGGGCATGGAATATATTGCATCAATCCTGCCGCGATACTTTTGTACGGCCCGGTCCAGGGACACGTTTGTAAACTGAATCCCGGGATGACGTTATTCGCGTAAGGGGAACGAACGCCGGTGGTCAAGTTTACCGAATAGAGCTGGCCGATTACGTTGCTGTTGCTGTCCCTATCATTGCATAGACCCG
>JBEKFN010000459.1:0-2639 GCA_050013295.1 Terriglobales bacterium | reverse complement strand
GGTTGTCCTCCAACTCCGAGCATGCTCCTCACCGGTATCGTGCAGGTTCTAAGCCCTTCCTTGTCGCCTCCGCGAAGGCGGAAGTAGCGCCGCTGGTCAAGTGGAAACTCCGCTCCTCATTCCGGTTCCATGGATCGCACAAGTCTAGTTTCCCCTGCTGGTGAGCCTTCTGACTATGCTGGTTATTGCGTTGCGTCGCGGGGAACAATCTCGCTAACCTGGCGACTGGGCCGGGCGGGTCGGCGTACTACATAAACGAAACAGCTTGGTCAGCGCTTGAGCATGGATTCTGTCGCCGGTTCGAATCGAAGCATCCGTCGCTTCTGAGTTGACCAGCTAACCGGATCGCGATCTCCGGTTGCGATGTCATAGAGACTACCGCATCCCCTCGAGGAAACGTTGAGGTTTCATTCGCGTGTGTTTGCCGCAGGGAAGTAGTTCTCTCGAGTTCTGCGAAGCAACGTGGGGATCGAGCGCTGCGAGCCCAGAGCAGCCACCAGCCCACAAATTGAACCTCTCTCCGACAGGCCGTGTCTAATCAAGAATGGTGACTGCTCGTTCGAAGGCCCCCGGGGCCTCCGGCCCTCAGCTGCGTGCGGTTCTGCCCTTGGTGTGGGAACTGGTCCGTCCGCGTCGCGGGCTGTTGGCGGTTGGTTTCGTTTTGATGGCAATTAACCGGGTGGCCTCTCTGGTGCTGCCGTATTCGACCAGATACCTGATCGATAGCGTGATCATCAAGCGCAACATTCAACTGCTCAAGCCACTGGTGCTCGGGGTATTGCTGGCGACTGTGATTCAGGGGATTACTTCGTTCGCGCTCACGCAATTGCTCTCCAAGGCCGCCCAACGCCTGATCGCTGAGCTTCGGCAGAATGTGCAAGCTCATATCGGACGGTTGCCGGTCTCATTTCATGATTCGACCAAAACCGGAGTTTTGGTATCGCGCATCATGACCGACGTGGAAGGCGTACGCAACCTGATCGGTACCGGGCTGGTGGACCTTGTCGGAGGACTGCTAACGGCAGGGATCGCTCTGGTGGTTTTGTTCCGAATCAGCACGCTGATGACGGTACTGGCGTTCGGCTTCCTGTTGTGTTTCGGACTCGCTCTGAAAAAAGCATTTCAGACGATCCGGCCGATCTTTCGCGAGCGTGGCAAAATCAACGCCGAGGTTACTGGGCGTTTGACGGAATCTCTTGGTGGCGTGCGTGTGGTGAAGGGCTACCACGCCGAGGACCGGGAGGAAAAAGTCTTCTCGCTCGGAGTGATGCGGCTGCTCGATAACGTGATGCGCTCGCTGACTGCGACTTCTGTCATGGGGCTTTCGGCAAGCGTGTTGCTGGGCGTGGTGGGTGCCGTCATCATGTTTGTCGGCGCGAAGCAGATTCTGGCCGGAGCACTGACGATTGGCGGCTTTTTTACCTACACCTTGTTCATGGGCTTCCTCATCGCGCCCATCATGCAGATTGTTCAGATCGGCACGCAGATTACGGAAGCGCTGGCTGGACTGGAACGTACGCACGAAATCCTGATCGAACCTGCGGAAGACAGCGACCCGCGGCGTACCGTCACTCTGCCTGCGATCGAGGGCAACATTGATTTCGAGGCAGTCAGCTTCAGCTACGATGGAGCCCGCACCGTGCTGAACGACGTATCGTTCCACGCTGCCCCGGGCACGGTCACTGCATTGGTTGGGTCGTCGGGGTCCGGCAAATCGACGACCATCGGACTGATTTCTGCGTTCTATGTTCCGACCCGGGGCAAGGTCCTGGTGGACGGTATCGACCTGAGCACGGTGCGGCTCGATTCGTATCGCACCCAACTTGGGGTTGTATTGCAGGAATCATTTTTGTTTGACGGTACCATCCGCGAGAATGTTGCCTTCTCCCGGCCTGACGCCAGCGAAGAAGCCGTGATGCGTGCCTGCCGGATCGCCCGGGTCGATGAATTTGCGGAGAGCTTTGGGGACAAGTACGACACCATTGTCGGTGAGCGCGGTGTGAAGCTATCGGGCGGGCAACGTCAGCGGATCTCGATTGCACGCGCCATTCTGGCGGAACCCCGCATCCTGATTCTAGACGAGGCGACTTCTAGCCTCGATTCCGAATCCGAGCAGATGATCCAGCAAGGCCTCTCCTACCTGATGCAGGGTCGCACGACCTTTGTGATCGCGCACCGCTTGTCGACCATTCGGCGCGCCGATCAGATCTTGGTGGTCGAGCAGGGACAGATTGTCGAAGGCGGCACTCACGAAGAACTCTATGCGCTGCGCGGACGTTACTTCGATCTATACACCAAGCAGCATGGTCTGGAGAGCAATCTGTTCCTGGCACCGGGGGAGGGTGATGCCACGCCGGTTGGCAATGACGTGGGAACATCCAGACAAAATGGGAATGAGCCGGCCGTCACCGAGCTAATGCGATTCGTCCGCTAGTGTCGAGCTGTGCTCGCTGGTGATTCCTAGTTTGTGCGGCGGCAACCTGTATCGACTCTGGCAGCAGGAGTTGATCGAGCCCTCACTAGTAAGCTGTCCCGGTGACCTCGTAAGCAGTGTTCCCTTGCCGAGTATCTGTAAAACCAGCACAGGGTTCAACTGATCGGGTATAGGCGCTTCGATCCGTGCTTTCATTATCGCCGGG
>JBEKFN010000458.1:0-3624 GCA_050013295.1 Terriglobales bacterium | reverse complement strand
GGTCAGCACCCCCGCAAGTGCACGCCAAACAGAAAAATCAAGCGCTAAGTCCCATCTTTGTAACACGTTACATGTAACTACCTTACTATCATCGACTTAACTCATTTTAGGGGGGAGGGGGGGTACCCCCCACAAATTTCTGAATTCCTTACCACCGGGCAGCCCCAGTTATTAGAATTCCCCTGTGTACCTCTGTGCCCCCCATGGTAGAGCCTTTCGATGGCAGCGATAAAAAACGCGCCCAACGGAGCCACCTTCGCGGTCAAAGTCCACCCCCGCGCAAAGAAGAATGCCATCACTGGCGAAGTAGGCGACGCAATAAAACTAGCCCTCACAGCCCCTCCCGTCGACGGCAAAGCCAACGAAGCCTGCGTTGATTTTTTCGCAAAACTTTTGAACCTGCCGCGTTCCTCCGTTACCATTGCAGCCGGCCAGACCAGCCGGAATAAAGTGATCCGCGTGGCGGGCTTGTCGGCAGAAGAAGTCCGAAAGCGTTTGAAAATCTAAGGTCGTCATCAGGAGCCGCAGCATCAGGAGCAACGATTTTCAGGAGCAGGCTTGACCCTTTCCGAACGCTTCCACGAGATCCGCACCGGCTTCGAACGGCCCTTCTGGGTCGCGAACATCAGCGAGATCTTCGAACGTCTTTCCTACTACGGGGCCTTCGCTTCGCTTGCCCTTTACCTGCAGGAGACGCTGAATTTCTCCACCGAGCAGACCGGGACTCTGACGGGTTTGTTCGGGGGCATGGTATGGTTTCTCGCCATCTTTGGGGGAGCGGCCGCCGATCGCCTGGGCTTTCGCCGCGCACTTTCGCTGGCCTACCTGATCCTGGCCGCCGCCTACTTCCTGATCGGATCGATTGGGGCGTCCTGGCTGGCGCCGGTGCGCAACGCTGTGCCGCTCGGCTTGTTTGTCGGCTGCATTCTCATTTTCCCTGCACTCGGCATCTCGATGGTGAAGCCGTGCGTGGTGGGCACCACGGCACGAGCCTCAAAGGAGAATGTTCGCTCCATCGGCTACTCGATCTATTACACGATGGTCAACATCGGAGGCGCTGCGGGGCCATATTGTGCTTCCTGGGCCCATCGCCATCTGGGCGTCGAGAATGTTTACCGCGTCGCGGCGCTCAGCGTCTTCGCGATGTTCTTCGTGGTCATCATTTTTTTCCGGGAACCGCGCAAGGCTGGGGATGCGCCGCCGCCTTCGATTGCGACCGTTGCGCGGAACTTCTGCATCGTCGTGGGCAATTACCGCCTGGTTTTGCCGGTGTTGATGGTTGCGTTGTTGCTGCGCGTGGCTTTGTTCATCTTTCCCGCGCACAGCGTGCCTTGGTGGATCTGGGTCGGGCTCTTGCTTCTTGTGCTCGCCGGAATCAGCCGGTTTATGTGGTTCCTTGTGATTTTCACCGGGTACTGGGTGGTGTTCTGGCAACAGTACATTAGTTTGCCCGGGTACATTCACGGGTATATCAATTCTCAGGCCGACGTTGAGAAGATTCTCGTGACCGATGGGCTGACTGTGATCTGCCTCACGCTCGCGGTCAATTACCTGACCCGCAAGATCCCGGCATTTCAGGCCGTGATTTTGGGCACGGTGATCACTTCTGTTTCGTGGGTGATCCTCGCGCTGCGGCCGACGCTCTGGGGCGCGGTGCTTTCCCTGTTTGTGCTGGCGCTCGGCGAAATCATTCTGTCTCCGCGTTACTACGAATACATTTCACGGCTCGCGCCTCCCGGACAGCAGGGCACTTACATGGGCTTCGCGTTCCTGCCCATCGGAATTGGCTCGCTCATCGGTGGCTGGTTTGGCGGCACCCTGGTTCACCACTTCGGAGAAGTCACTCATCAGCCGGAGCGGATCTGGTGGAGCGTGACGGCGGTCGGGCTGGCCACGGCAGGTGTGCTCTGGATTTATGACAAATGGCTCCTGGCTCACACCGATCGCAGTCAACCGTGACGCTAGGTCACAGCATCCACT
Organism: Terriglobales bacterium; assembly: GCA_050013295.1. Classification (GTDB taxonomy): domain Bacteria; phylum Acidobacteriota; class Terriglobia; order Terriglobales; family Acidobacteriaceae; genus Acidiflorens. The sequence goes on along the minus strand of JBEKFN010000458.1, from coordinate 1,644 downwards.
TGAAACTCCTTTTATCATGAGCATCTCTCCCCGATCAGGGGAGCGGTCCTAATCTTTTTTGTCTGCGGCTGCCGCCTCGCGGTCCACCAACGTCTTCATCAGGTTCTGATACGACTTTGGCATGGTCACCGTATCGCGCATGGCGACGGTGATGGGGTAACGCGTGCCGCCCTTGTGCGTACCTTCCAACCCTTCGATGATCTCCTGCGCATACCCCCAGGGGAAGGCGAAGGCCATCTCGTTATCCTGGGCCATGCCGAACACGCGATCGCCGTTGCAGGGTAGGATCACCTTGGGCTCGTTGGTGGTGAGGGTCTGGATGACGATCTCGGCGCAATCCAAGCGGCCGCCGCTGGTCGAGACCACGCGCCCGCCGCGCTTGTAGAGCGAGGCATGGACCAGCCGCAGCACCTGCGCGCTATTGGCGTACACGGCCACGACGTGCGGTTCGAAGGTGGCCCGGTTCAGCGGCGCGACGCAGACGTAGTCGTAGGTGCCATGCTCGAATCTCCAGGTGCTGGCCTCCAGGTTGGCAGCGGCGGGTTCGTCCTTGCAGTACATTCCCAAGGCAATGGACCCTTTCAGATACTCCTCGTTGGGCTTGCGGAACCCAAAGGCAATGGCCGCCAGCGGACAGATGACATCGTCTTTGCCCACCGCGATGCCCCAGCCGTAGCGCCGTGCGACCCCGACCGACTGGCACACGATCCATTGCTCGCCCATTGTCTTGCTGGGAATCTTCACGCCTTCGGGAACCGCTTCCCCCGGCTTGAGCATGCGGATAGCCAGGGGAAAGGTGTCCGGCCGAACGTAACGCGCCAGCGCTTCATCGAGCAGTCGCAAAGTTGAGGCAACATCTTCGTTCATAAGGAAACTCCGAACCGGCCAAACTTGCCCGCGGTGGATGAAAGCAACAGGCTAGCAGAAAGGACAAGCAACTGGGGAGTGGCTCAAGCCAATGACCCAGTATTCGCCGTAGAATCGCCAAAAGAATGTCACTTTCTGGCATTGGCCTTAAACTGGTACGTCATGAGTGAACGTCTAACGGGCAAGATTGGGATCGTCACTGGTGCTGGCACTGGAATTGGACGCGCATGCGCGATCGCTCTGGCGAGGGAAGGAGCGCAGGTATGCTGTGCCCCAGGCTTGCTTTTCGTCGGTGCCGCTGATGCCTTCATACATCGCGTCCACCATCCAGTAGAAAAATCGTGTGCTCGACCTCCTCTCGGGTTATATAGTGTGGGGCTGTTGAGAGCGGAAACGGAAATTCCGGTTAAGAATTCTGAATCATAGCAATGACGTGGGAGGATGCGAATGAAAGGGAAAAGAATTTATCATCATTTGTACTTCCAAGTATTGACGGCGATCGCCATGGGTGTTCTGCTCGGGCATTTCTACCCCGACACCGGCGTGGACATGAAACCGCTGGGCGATGGTTTCATCAAGCTGATCAAGATGATCATCGCTCCGATCATCTTCTGTACCGTCGTAACCGGTATCGCCGGCATGGAGGACATGAAGAAGGTAGGCCGGGTTGGCGTCAAGGCACTCCTCTATTTTGAGATCGTCTCGACTCTGGCCCTGGCGATCGGCCTGCTGGTGGTCAGCGTGATTCAGCCGGGTGCGGGCATGAATGCCGATGTC
>JBEKFN010000457.1:0-3523 GCA_050013295.1 Terriglobales bacterium | reverse complement strand
AGCAGCCAGCAAGCCATCCAGAACGCGACTCGGGCAACGGCGAATCTAGACTCGATAAGCGGCAAGATCAATGGGGGTCAGGGAACCGTAGGAGCGCTGGTTAACGACAAACAGCTCTACAACAACCTCGAAAAGACGACGAGCGCCATGCAGGACACGCTGGTCCAGGCGCAAGCAGGGGTTACTGACTTCCAAGAGAATATGGAAGCCCTAAAGCACAACTTCTTCGTGCGTGGGTATTTCAAGAAACGCGGCTACGAAGATTCCGCCGAGCTGGCACAAAATGAAATCGAACGGCTGCCGCAAGGCACAGCGATAAAGGAGTTCACCTACACTGCGAAGCAGCTTTTCGATAAGCAAGATTCGGCCAAGCTGAAGAATCAGAAATCTCTAAACGCGAGCGGCGAGTTCCTGGCCAACAACCAGTTCGGGATTGCGGTGATCGCGGTATCCGCTGGCATGGAAGGCGATAGCCAGAAGGACTTGGTGCTAACGGAAGCCCGGGCCATGGTGGTGCGCGAGTATCTGGTAGAGAACTTCGGATTTGACGATAGTCAGCTTAAAACTCTGGGAATGGGCAAGCAGACAGATGCGAAATCGGATGCCGGAGGGGGCACGGTGCGGATTATCATTTATCCCGCCGGGACTGAAATTCCGCCTAACAAGCAAACGCAGTCGGCGGGTGTTCCGTCTAAAGCAACTCAGACTAATAAAGCAACCTCAGACGAACCGGTTCAGTCGTCGGCAGTCGCCACCCCGAAACCATAGTGGTTGATTCCACCGCTGGCACGACTTGAAGAAGGTCTCCTGGCTGCGAACTGAAGGGGTTCCTGGCCCAACCGGTCTTTGCGTTTGGAGCAGACTTCGTGTGGCATAGCAAGCACGCAGCAAAATTGACAAGGGCGCTGCGGGAGCAGCGCCCTTTCCTTCGGTTGTCCCGAAGGTGTATCAATTCAATTTGCCTGACCTACCTTCGTTTCATCATCCAGCCGACCAATGTTCCTGCGGTGAAGCCTACCGCAAAAGTCGTCGCGATAGTTAGCACCGGGTGTCGCTGGAGGCGCTGAGTTGTGTCATTCAGGAATTCTTCGGCAGCATCGCCACCCTGTTTTGCGGCACGCCTCACTACTCCTACGCCATCCTCTATTGCATCGGCAACCGCACTGGTTGCACGAGAAGCCTGGTGAGCTGATTCGGCGATGCGTTCAGCCGATCTTTCCAATACGCTTTGCGGCATGGTGTCATACCTCCTTCGTTTGTTTATGTCTGGTTATTGATCCCTTCTCGCAGCGCTACATCAGCCGCCAGGTCGACCGTCGTAAGCTTCCCTTCTTTGTCTTCAGTCCCGCCCTTACGCCACTTCTTTTCGCTCAACACTCGCCGGCGCCTGCACCAGTTCGTCAAATAGAGAGCGATAGTGAATCATCGCCGTTCGCAGCTCTTCCGTAGTGGCTCCGTCTTTCCCCGCCCGCAGCGCAATCTCATGCGCAGACCGGTAGTTCTCGACTACTCGGGGATGGTCGACAGAAATGTCGGCCGCACGCTGATCGAAATCGGATACAGGATAGCCACGGGTTTTCATCAAAGAGGACACCAGGTCATCGGCTTCTGCGACTGCCCCCTTCGGAGAGTCGACAAAGCGCGACTGCACGGACTCCCACCGTTTCGAAAAGCGTTCCTGTTCCACCGGATCAAGATCGCGAATGGTGAGTTTTGCAACCCGCTTCTCGCGATCCTCTAACTTCACTTCCGCTTTTCGTCCTGCCCCATGCGCTTGCACCGCCCGCTCGTACTCGGGCCCAAATTTTTTCCGCAGGGCTGTGGTCGTATTCCTGCGTTTTCGCACATACAGCCAAGCACCCACCGCGATGATCACAATCACCACGGCGGCGAGCACAATCAGCTTCGGATCCAGCATACTTAGATTCATCAAATCCTCCCTGCATCAAGAACGTTCACAAAATCAACTTCGTTTCACGAAGCTCCCTCGACTGACAGAACCCTGTGAGACGCCAGTATCGAACTTTAGCCTTCGGAAAGCTGGTCAGAATTGATCGTTTTATAAATCAAGTGCGATGGCAGTAAGAGGCGGGTCGGCTAAACTTTTTTCAGCCACGGTTGGTGGAGTCTCGCACGACCGTAATCATCCCATTTGACGACCGCGTCATCTTCGTTCGCTTGCTCAACCGTGCCAAATACTCCGGTCGGCTTTCCGAAATCGCCCAACTCCTCGACGCGATCTCCGGGATTCAGCTCCTGGCCGGTAGCAGGGGGCTCGGCCAGCGATGGCTTCCTGGCACGGTCTGAGTCAGCGGTCGCGCCGGGGTGTGATAGCGGCGGTTGGGGAGCTTTACGCAGTTTGGGTATCGGATTATTAGTGATCTGAGTCATCTATATTCCACTGTTTCCTTCTAATGTTTCCTTCTAAGCGGGCAAAAGAGCGCCTTTTGCTGCGACGGATTATCTCCTCGATGGTATAGAGCATAGGCTCGGAAAGAATGGTTCGGCTGGTCTACAGTGCACAGTTTTGACAATTAATTTTGGCTTAATCGGCGAGCGTGCGGCTCGATCGCAGCGACGAATCAAGCGCTAAAAGTGGTCTAATGTGAACAGACATTCGTCTTCGCCAGTTCTATCATGCGGGTTATGAAGAAGTGAGACGACCGTTACGGAGGCCGGTCCAGCTTCCTCTTAGGTTCTCAGGAAAGCCGCGTGCCCCATGAGTCCAAAGTCGATCCTGCAGGAAGTTCAGCAACTCTACAACGTGAGTGACCGTCTAGCGTCGCTGGCGGAACAACATCCCCTCGTTTCAGAGGCACTCGTCACCATCTCGGGAAGCGTTCGTAGCACAGCAACTCTGTTGGAGCTGCTGGTGGCAACGAAAATTGCGCCGGCCTCCGGATTAGACGCGGCAGAGGCCTGATTTGCTCATCGCTGTCTTGGAGCTTTGGATTGCGGCGCGGAACTTAGTCGTGAAGAACGATATTTAGAAGTGAACTATGAACTTGCAGCCCGCTCCCGCCATTATAGTCAACGAAGCCCAACGTTCTAAACCTATTCATGAAAAAACTGACCCGAGACCGGGTTGTGCCGATCATCTCGGCGAGGGTCTCCTGACTGATCTTGGGGATTACAATCTCGGGCACACCTTCCTTACCGAAGTGAGCAAGCAAGAGCAGAATCCGAGCTAGCCTCTTTTCGCTGGAATTGAAGAGTTGGTCAACTAAATCCTCTTCATATCGGATGTTCCGTGCCAGCAGATACGCTACGAACAGATCCGAGAACGTGTGTTCTCGGTGGAGCGCAAGAACCATTGCCTTCTTGTCAATTTGCAGAAGTTCGCAGTCCGTCATGGCGGTTGCAGACCCCATGCGTAAAGACTGTCTAGCCAGGCCACCTTCTCCGAAAAACTCTCCCTCGCTCAATATGCCCAGGGTTGCTTCCTTGCCGAGCTTGGATACGACAGTGAGTCGAACCTTGCCTTGCTGGATGTAGAAGACTGCGTCAGCCGCTTCCCCCTGCG
>JBEKFN010000456.1:0-4558 GCA_050013295.1 Terriglobales bacterium | reverse complement strand
GCGGAAGGCGCAGTACGACGCCCATCGGGTCGGTTGATTCCGAAAGCCGCCCAGAGCAAGTTCGAAAGCGTCTGCTGCGAGAGCGTACCTGAACCGAACTCGCGAGTCGATTTACGATCCTTAAGTACCTCCATCAGAGGGCGTCCCCCTGTCGTCTGCGGCGGCGGAAGCTGGACAGGCTTGAGCGCCTGCGCTGCTGAGACAACAGACAGACAGATGGTCGCCAGTACAAGCCTCAGTAGGAACGGAGAATTGCTTCTCATGGAAGACCTCCTCCGGGCTTTCAATCTTGAGTCTGGGCATTCGTGGCAGAGATAGCCGAGAATGCAGAACTCGCCGTCTGACCTTTAGACTCGCACGCTCGACCATTTCCCGACTTTCGTGACGCGCACACTCCCGTCCGGCTGCCCACGCACTGAAACCTTGTCCAAGCGCACAGCCGCATACAAGCCAGAGCGAAATCGGTTGCGGCTCCTCTCGTCTGTACCAACGCCCGGAACGTCGAAGTGCTGACCGATTTTTAGCCTGTGAACACGCTCGGCAATCTTGGGGTACTTGCGCGGTTGCTCGACTCGCGGACGGAGGTAGGAGTGTCGCAGCGCGATGCAGTGTTTATTGCCACATGAGGCATCGACAACTTGGGCGGGAGGAACGGAACCGTGGGCATCAATCCAGTTGCGCCGCCGCCGACCGAAGGCGGTGGACAGATTGGCGATCTCCTCGCAATCGCGGTTTAGCGTTATGGGCGAGAATTTTGGCATTGCGAACCAACGGCAGGAACGGATTCCCTCGCCGGGATTGTATCAATATGGGCGCTCTGAAAAGCCGCTTTGGGGTGATTTGGCTGCCCGGAGGGGATTTGGGTTGGCTCCAGCGTCTCACAAGCCCTAGTAGCCTTTGTGGCCAGTCTGGCGTCTGTCCTGTACGAGTATCAGGCAAGCGTTCCACCGCCTTGAGCCTGAAGGTTTTTAAGGAACGTAGGGCCATGAGATGATGAGTCGCTTCGCAACCTGCTGGTTGGGCGCGGTACATGCTGCTTTGGGGTGTCACCGTTGGGCTGCTATTGTCCGTGACTGCCGCGATTAATAAGGAGAAATCGAAATGGCCCTAATGAAGACCGCGAACCCAGCCTTGAACGTAAATAGCTTTCGTGTAGATCAGGCGGTATTTGGCGAAGCCACGACGTTGACTGGCACCGTCAATAAGACGGGTATTCTGCTGATTCGCGTGGTGGCGACTGCGGCTTGGAGTTGGAATCGGTTTTTCCACGCTCCCGCTTCAGATACGGTATTGCCGCTGGTGTGGATTGGGGGAATCGGTGGCTTTATTGTCGCGATGGTAACGATCTTCAAGAAAGAATGGTCTCCCATCACCGCGCCGATTTATTCCCAGCTGGAAGGGCTAGCCTTGGGCGGCATTTCCGCAGTCTCAATGTCACCGGATGCACGTTGATCAGTTCGCATAGTTCGGCAGAGGTGAGGGCAGTATTGCGGCTACGAAGGTGGTTAACGATGTTCACCTTTCCTAGCGAATTCAAGTCGGCGATCCCGAGATAGCGCATCGTCGTCTTGATGTCCTTGTGACCAAGCAAGTATTGGATGGTCGGAATCTTTGTTGTGCCTGAAAACAGCGTCGCGTAGGTCCGCCGGAATGTGTGTAAGTCTGCATGGAATGTGTCACCCGCATTCTTTGCGACGCGCTGCACGATTCGAAGCAGGTGCTCATCAGGGTTCCCATCACCATTCGGAAAAATGAGCTTGCAACCGGGATTCTGCCTCTGGCGCTCGGCAATCGCTGCGACAAGGTCTTGCGGGATCGGGATGCGACGAATATGCCAATGCTTTGGGTGCCAGTTGAGGTGCGGCTTGTCCACGATACTTAAGAAGCCACCCTTGACGTCGCTGTATTCCGCGTGAGCGGCTTCACCGTCACGAACACCGCTCTTAAGGAAATAGTCGAGCGTGAACCGTTCTTTGTCGCTCTTCGCTGCCGCGCACAAAGCTTTTACCTGCTCTGCGTCGTAATAAACCACAGGCTTCTCGGCGAACTTGGGATATTCGCTCTTCTTCAGAAGGCGGTTGATGCCACGTGCGCTGAGGAAGATCACGACGTTGTTAACCTTGTTGAAGTACGTCCGGTTCGGATCACCGGACCTACGCTGTTTGCGGGGTGTGCCGTCTTTCCGCAGTTTTTGGGGCTGCTTCCGCAGCCATCCCATAAAGTCGATCAAGTCCTGCTTCTTAATGTCGTCAATGAAATTCTTGGCGCATGACTGCGAAACTCTTCGATTGCCACTTTGTAGGCCCTGATGGTTTTCCGGTCTTTTCCCTGCGAATGGAGATTCCTAAAATATTGCTCGACTCCCTCGTCAATGCCGATCCGACTGCCTTCCGGCTTGGAGTTGATGGGCGTTTGCGGAACGACCCGCCGTTCCCGATCCCGGAGCCACCGCTGCTTTTCGGCAAGCTTGTCCAAAGCGATGAATGGGTCTTTGCCAACCAGCACAAACTGCTGTTTGCCGCCGTCCGCCCCGAAGCGTAGGTAATAGACCCCCTCCTTGTGGTGCTCCGGTTCGCGATTGACCATTGCGTACTGGGGCTTGAGGCGACCCTTGGACTGGTAAACGGGCTTGCAGAACGAGTTTCTGCCGTTCTTGGTGACGCGGATGTACAGCGTTGCGGTGCGGTATGCCATGAGATTCCCTTGAATCCAATACTGCGAAACAAGGAACTCTCACGAGTTTTAGTAACAGGAACCGCTCAAAAATAGTAACAAGCTCGCGGAACCCGCATTTTTGGCTGCGATTTGAGAACTGGCGGAGAGAGTGGGATTCTATTTGCTTTCTTCCGCAAGGCTCAAGATTTTCCAGATTCATTGGGAAATCGGGAGCCTAACTCCAAGTGCAACCGAAGCTTAAAGCCAAGTCTCCTCCGGCAATTTGTGAATTTTCTCACCTTCATTGGAAAAACGGAACCCTTAATTACGAGGGTGTCTACCGCGATTTCTGGTAGACATTCGGAAACTGTCCGGGGCTTCCCTGACGAAGGTCGCGAGCGGGTTTTACCCTTCACCCCCGCCCCACCTTCGCCGGCAGCAACCTCCTTAGCACGTTCCCGATCACCAAAGGCTGGTGCTCTCCCGCACTTCCTACCAATGTGTAGGACCGCTCAAACCCGTTCGGTCTCAGGATCTTCATTTCCCAATTGTCATTTGCGCGAGAAACGACGATCGACACCCCGCTCAGAGCGTGTTCCACCAGCGCCCGAACTTCAGCCCCGAGGATTTCTTGCGGGCCGGAAAGAAGCCATTCGCAACGAAGTCATCGAGCAGCTAAGCGGGCGGGCGCGGACCCTGTTTCCGGGAAATTACGGCTTTCTCATCACGCGAAGGCCGCTAGGCACGTTCCATCATCGAGACAAGACCTGCTACGGCAGCAGCCCAAAAACCGCCACGCCATTCGGCGTCCCCACGAATACCTTGCCGTTAACGATCATAGGCGTGATGAACTTGTTGCCCGAGCCGAACTGATCGCGGCCGCCGGGCGCCTGATTGCTGTTGTAGAGCTCATTCAGGTTGGTTGCGTTGTAGGCATGCAGCACGGCGGGGTTCGTGTTCTCTACGGCCCACGCAATCGCGTTGCTGGTACCGTTCGCCGAGATGCTTGGCGTTGCACCGGGATAAGCAAACGCAGTGCTGGTCTGAAAAGCAGGCGCAGTGGACAACTTTGCATTCGCAATGGTGTACGCCTTGATGGGATTGCCCACAGCACCGTAGTAGACCGTACTATTGAGGTAGGCCGGCATCGAGTAAACGCCTCCCGGCAATGCTCCTGCCAGCTCCTCGTATATGTTGTTGCTGTTGGGATTGAACTTGCCCATCGCATCCCGGTTCACCACGTAGATGTTCGTATCCTTGCCCGCCCCCACCGCGAGATGCACGGTTTGTCCGGCCCCATCGGTAAGATCGGGTAGAACCAGCGCGCCACCCGAACCCAAATCTGTGTCCGTGCTGTTCTCCTGTTGCTGGTTGAACATCTCAAAATAATCCGCTACAGCGAGCCCCCCAGAAGTCGAAAGCTTGATAAATGCATTCCCGAAATCGCCATTGTTGGGAAATCCACTGGCATTCATGCTGGTGTCGAAGTCGCCGTTGGCATCCAGGAAGTAGATATTGCCGGAGTTGTCGGCGGCCAGCCCAGCGCCTGAAGCCCAGAGTGCTCCCTCGCTGCCGTTCGGAACCACGTTCAACACGCTGGTCTGCAGCAAGGTGGAGGCATCGTAGGCGATGATCCAACCGGTGTAGGGCCGGATATCGCAGTGCGACGCCCATCCCGTGTACACCATTCCGTTCATCAGCAACAGCCCTACCCGTTCCTTGTACTGCGCGGGGTCGAATATGACGTCCGTGCCGTTGGTGTTGTCTCCCGTCCCTGGATAACTGGCTTGGACTTCAACCGGCCCGCCAAAGAGCTCGGTTCCCAACGCAAGATCGAGCGCGTGCAGGCGCTGGTGATACGTCGATCCATTCTTTGACATTGCGGCCACATACACCGCGCCAT
>JBEKFN010000455.1:0-8706 GCA_050013295.1 Terriglobales bacterium | reverse complement strand
ATCGTCAGTGACACGTCCAGTACGGAGCCCGTCTTCGTGAGTCGCTGGGTTTCGAGGCACTCTACTGAGAGGCCATTCTGTACCCGTTCCATCATGGCTCGTAGTTCGGCTTGCCTTTCAGAGGGCAATATCAAGGATAAATCTCGCCCGACCACCTCAGCAGCCGTGTAGCCATACATCTTCTCCGCTGCTCGGTTCCAAGTGGTGATCACGCCGTCAACGTTTTTACCGATGATGGCGTCTTCCGAGAACTCTACGATGGCTGCTAGCCTCTGTGCCGTTTCTTCTGCCCTCTTGCGCTCCGTAACGTCACGCGCTGCTACCAGCTCTGCTTCGACCCCATGAAAATGCAGGTCATGACCGACAATCTCCACATCGATGATCGCGCCATCCTTCTTTCGATGTCTCCAAATCATGGGTTTCTGAAGTCCGCGAATTGGTTTTGCGGTGGCTTCCATCAGAGCAGGAATGTCTTCCTCGGGCCTTATATCCGCAATGGTCATCGTCAGAAACTCACATCTTGAAAAACCATATTGTCGAGACGCCGCTTCATTCACCGCCAGAAACTTAAGAGTCTTGCGTTCAAAAACCCACATCGGAAGCGGATTGCTGTCAAATAGAAGCTGATACTGCATTCCTAACCGTTGGTCGCTCTTTTGAGCATGCCGCGTTGTGAATACTGCAATAGCGACAGCAACCATTACTGCTAGCACAATCAGTAAGTAGGCAAGGCGACGGGCCTTGGCGTACTCAACCTCAGCGTGCTTGGTAGCGATGATCATTTGGTCTCTCTGAAAGTCAACGAATTCCTCCCAAGCAGCGTGATATTTGACCACTGCCGGAAGTGTTTCGTTGACCATGACCGCTACCCCTGCATCGCGTTCCCGTTCATTGACGAGCAAATGCAAAGCTCGTAGGTAGCTATCGATATATGGTTTTCTCGTTGCTTCCACCGCCGATAACCGCTGCTTCTCCTCCTCTGACTCACAGCGGCTTGTGATCTCCGCCACTAATGCCGTAATCTTCTTGGTATTCTCGTCCCTTGTAGCCAACAACTCGTTGGTCTGTGCTCTATCTTCCACGAGAAATATTTCCATCGTGATACGACTGTTGCGATTGGACAACCTCAACGCTTCCCGTGATAGCTGTAGTTTGTCTGATCTCCTGCCAGTGATGTCGCTAAGGCTTTCATCGATCTCTTTCATTCGGCGGAGTTCTGACTGTCCGATCCCCACCAACATGGCAATCAACACAGCAAATGCCATGCCCAATCTCAGTCCTATGTGTTTGCTTTTCAATGCGAACTCCTAGTGAGCGCGATCTTGGCCGGGTCAAATTTTGGAAAGAAGAATCCTTCAAGACCCGCCGCAAGAAACAGCGCAATCGTTGCGCAGCAAAGTGCGCGAAAAAAGGCTACTGCTTTGGACAAGATTCATCACACGGCAGGGCTACAAGCATTATGAGCGTCGGTCATACGTACGGCGTGAGTTAGATCATTCTCGGCATTACTAAAGGTTAGGCCGCAGGGCCTTCTGCCGTTCAAGAGTGCTGGACGCTACCGTCCTTCTTCGCCCGACCCGGAAACCATGGCCGCCGCTCATGCGCTCTTGAGGAAGCATCGGGCGGAAGTCTCGTCTTTTCCGACCGCAGTCATGAGATGGCCCGGGACGATGGCTCATAAGGTATACCGGGCGGACTAGCGAAGTCGAAAATTTTCGGGTCAACGGAATCACTCACTTGCGGCTGCTGCGGGGAAACCCTTTTGGGCCACGGGGTCGAAATGCTTGGCGGTCGGGCCGTTCCACTCGCCCCCTATGGACAACCTCATGCTCCGAACTGCCTCAAGTGGTGATCCATGTGGAGGTAGGCATGCCGCAGCCGCCGAGTTCCAGAAGTTGCTGGATCACAGAGGCATCGTGCTGAACTTTGTTACGGGATCATTGGCACATCTCCAACTCGGTCGCTCCTATGTGATGGCAGGCGACACCGCCAAAGCGAAAAGTGCGTACCAAGATTTCCTCACCCTCTGGAAAGCCGCCGACTCCGACATCCTGATCCTGAAAGAAGCTAAAGCGGAATAGGCGAAGTTGCAATAGCTCGCCGCCGAGGCAAGCTGTCATGAGAGAATTGCGCCATCGAAGAATGCATCCGGCCCCTGAGCTTCGGTTATTGTTCCCGTACTGAACTGGTTCACAGTCGGAAGAACTGAATCTATTTCCTCGCAATGGACCAGAAAATCCCGCCAGAGATTTTGAACCGGAAGGAACTCGCGCTCGTAGGTCAGGCGGAAATGCACATCACAGTGCCCTACGATGGACCATGCCTTTCGTTCAACGATGTATACGCTAGCCTCGTTCATAGATTGAGACCCCCTTTAGCCGCTACCCTTTCCCGCCCAGTGTGATTCCGCCGTGCCGATTCCGATGATATAGATGTTAAGAAAAACGACCCAGAGCAGGTTCTCTCTGGGTCAGATTCCCTCGCACTAAGTTCAATGCCATCGTTCCATGACCTGAGAGTTGGCCCTCCCAATCGGCTTTTTGGCGTGCACGATAAACACGTGTTTCAACATTGCACCCGCAGCCTGCGTGCGACGGCTACCGAGTCTGTCATCGAACTCGTTGACGCGCTCAACGTGTGAACAGTCTTTGCAGTTGAGAGTTAGACCGCCACTCTTGCCTCTGGTGATCGTGTACATAACTTCGAGCATACACGCTGCCTTCCCCCCCAGTGTGATCGTAATCGCTTTCCGGTTACCTCCGTTTGAGAGAGAGGTCTTGGGAGTCTCACGCGCAGCGGAGGCGGAAACAGGAATCGTGCTGCGCTTCCACGGCTGCCGCTAATCCGGTAAGCGGGCATCAGAACGAGGTGTCTATCCTCGGGAACCATGATGATAAGCCGACATGATTACTGACCTTACAGACCGATTACTGGAAATACGTATAAAATCCAGACAGTAGCGGCTGACTATCCAGTTCGGCTGTACTACAAAGCGGCGCAACTCAGAATGCCGCGCAGTCCGATCCGCCTATCATGGAGCAACATTCTCGCTTCTTGCCCGGAAATGCGCAAGCCTACATAGCTGAAGCATCCAGTCTTATACGAAAGCACTAAAGTACTTGCCGCTGATTTCCAGTGAATGATGCCAGCGCCTTGTAACACAGGCATCGCTCTTTGTTCTGATTTCGTAACAAATAACCTCCGGAGTCTGCCTCTTAGACGTTCCCCGATAACCTTGATTTAGTCGCTAGAACGGTCGTCAAGACTCGTTCTTGAGAGGATGGAATGTTCAGTTTGTTCGGGTTTCGTAACACAACACGTTAGCTCGTGGCACTCTAGTGGCTAAAAGTTTTTGCTGCCTAACAGGTAAACGGCGATGAAGGCAGAGGCATTAGCAAAATGAAGACTATCTGTGCGTCACCGCTGAGCAATCGACCGATTGGCGTTCATGAGCATTTCAGGCAGTGCAAGACCAATAAACTGAATCTATTCGAGGTCTAGGCATGGCGGATGACGCAAAGAAACGACAGAAGAAACCAAGGTAACCGCACTTTTAAGTCTGAGACCATGCGGCTCCATAGGAGGGGGGGCAGAGAGTTGATGAACATTGCCCGAAAGTGTTCGTCCGCTAGCCTGCGATCTGGGTCCGCATCCGTAACCAGCTATCCACCTCGGCTTTCAAAGCAAATACCACAGCGCCCTTGCTTCGTTCTATACGCCGAATCGGAAGGTTGTAGCGCTGTTCCCAACGTTGGACTGTTTTCACGCAAGCTCCAACGTAATTGGCGATTTCCTTCCATGATCGCAGTACTTCGTTTGCGGCATCAGGCAACGAATCAGCCTCATGAATCGCACCCACTAGCTCCAGTTTCGTGTTTGGCCGAAGTTCCACAACGACCGCGCCGACCTGTCTCACCCTGCCGTTCGCGTCCTTCAGCGGGAACAAGTGGTTAACCCAGCGTCCCCCTTCAGCTTTGGTCGACGTGCCCGTGGTAAATACCTGCTTGATGGCAGGCTCGACTTGCAATGCAATTATTCCAAGAATTTCCCGCGGAGTCTTTCCCAAATGGGATTCGACCGGGATGCCATGCATCGCGGCTAGGCAATGATTCAGCGCCTGATAACGCAGTTGATCGTCGAAGATGGCAAGACCCACGCTGGAATTGTCAAAAAAATCGGCTAAGACCCGTTTTTGCACCGAACAATTTCTCCACTCTCCACCGGCAGGGCGGATTTGCTCAAAGTGGCAAGGATGCACGAAGCTGACGCCTGAGGCAAAGCATTAGCTGTTTTGTTACGAAATCAGAACGGAAGGTCGTGTTTGCGTTTCGTAACTTTCACTTTCCGGTCATTGTTCTCATTAGAATCTCGAATGTCTGCATCGCGTCAGGTCAGCCTTGCATAACGAAAAACATGAGCAAGTCTGCACGAGGCCGATGCGGCAGGTCGAAGCACGCGAGTGGTGGCTATGGGGCTTCGCCCTCACTGTCACGTTAGTGTTGATGGCGGGCATCGTGTCTCTGACCTTTCCCGACAGTCATCTCTTAACAGAACTCCCAGTGGCTTGATCTCAAGGAGTGGGTACGCGGGCTAGCATGCCTTGTGCTCCTTTTCGACATCTATACGGCTTACCAGCAACTTCAACTCCAGCGAATTCTCATTTAGCGAAATCGCCTTGGTTACATCAACTATGGGTCTCGGGAAATGTCATCAAGGCAGGAAGCGCAATGAAACGACACTGGTCAATATTGCACAGTATTCGGTGCATAGGTGCATAAACTGAGAGAACATTATCAAAATAGTAACGGGTGCGGATGCCCCGCAACAGGAGTTGTAGGAGTGTCACTCCCACCAGATTCAGGCCCCGGGGACCTGCCAGTCCCCATACGATATCCGACAAGTTAGATGGTCAGGGGGCCTCGGAGCCAGCGCAAAGCTAGGAGGTTCTTCGTGCCAATACCCAGAGTCCTGATCGTCGATGATGACGATTCTGTTCGTCTGATGCTGCAAGAAGTATTTCAACGCGACGGGTTTGAAGTGGTGGTTGCTTCGAACGTACGCGATGCGCTTCGGCATATCGCGGCGGAAACTTTTGATGTCCTTCTTTCAGACCTGCACCTGCCTCTCGCCGGGGACGGCTTCACTCTGGTCAGCGCCATGCGCCATACTCATCCGGATGCGTTGACCGTGGTTATCAGCGGGTACCCGGCACTGGACGAGGCGATGTCCGCAATTCTCTCCCAAGCCGATGAAATTTTTAGGAAACCGATTCGAATCGGCCCCCTCAAGGAACTCATTCGCGCCCGCCTAGAGGCCCCGCGCACGATCAAACGGGTGAAGCCGGAATCCGTCGCTTCCATACTGGAACGCGAGATCGAAAATACGATTCAGAATTGGCTGAATGCGGTGGAACAAGATGCCGAACTGACATGTGTCCCTCTGACCTGCACGGAACGCACTGGGCACCTCCCTAAACTGCTTCAGGACCTCGTGGTTCGTCTGCAACTGGACTCGGGATTGCCGGCCCCAATTTCCGTAGCCGCTCGCGACCATGGAGAGATGCGGCACCAGCAAGGCTACACCGCTCCTATGGTCGTGGAAGAGTCTCGTATCTTGCAGGTGAGCATTTTTAGCACTTTGCAAAGGAATTTGTGTGGCGTGGATTTCAGTAGACTATTGCCGGACGTAGTAACGATCGCGGATGAAGTCGATTCACAATTGAAGCAAGCAATGTTCAGCTACGTCGCGCCGACTTTGAAATCTCGGGCGGTTGGACTGGCAGGGTAACAGTCAAGCAAGATCAGTCTGAATGGACTGCTACGATGTCGCCAACGCAGACCCTCGTGAAGGCGTTATAGACTCAAACTGTCTTACACAAAACTTGCTTCGCTGGCCGAGCGGCCTCTTGTGCCGGGATAAGCCCGATGATCGATCATATTTGGGGGGCTAGAAGAACTTCTTATCCAAAACGAAGCTTAGGGGTGCGCACGTGGCAACTTTTGATCAGCTTCCCGCTCTTATTTGCAAGAACTGCTCTCGACCCATTCCACTCCCTCCAGCCAAGCGTCCCGATACATTTCAAGGTCAAGGATTGTGGCCCGAGGGTGGGTCTAGGCGAAATTTCTTATGTCCCGCGTGTAGGCATGTGCATGGATATTCGGCTCCAGATGTCCAGCTAGTGCTCCCTCACACCGACCCACGTAGAGCAAGCACGTCCTATAACGTGGTTTACATACGACTACAATGCGGGGTGCAAGGCTGTGCATCAATTTTACGAATCCGTACACTAATGTCATTCGACAAATGCCCCCACGAAGAGGCCACGGCAATGTTCGTATCAAGCCAAGCTCATTCGATTGCCTGCGGCAACGGACACATCCTGAGCGGCCCCGTTGTCCCCTACGGCCTCGCTTTCGATGCCCACTTTGACGAGGATTGGGAGATCGGGGAGGGTTGGAATAGGCGGTCCTCTGCGAGAGTGTGCGCTTAGGAGTGCCCGCAGATCGGCGGGAGGATTGTTTTTAGGGAGCAGTAAAAGAGGCAAAGTAAACGATTGTATATGTAGGAATTTGGAAGGGTAATGCGATGAGCTATAGCGACGCAAGAAATCACTTTGAAAAGGCCAGAATGAATACCGCCGATGCGGTGACCATCGAGATGTTGGACGGACTTAAACATTTGTCACACGCTATCGAGGAAGACATCAGAAAGTTGGAACAAAACATACGCGACATCCAGTCGGCGAACGGGCAACCCACATCTTAGTTAACCGACAGTCCCCTTCGGCGACCTCAGAAACCGGGCAGCCTTTCGAGAATAAGTCCGTTGCGAAACCCATGACAACCGCCCATGTCGTACAGACACCCGCTTCGCACTGCACCTGCCTGTAAGAAATTGCACTCATTGACTAGATCGTGAGCGCCATCGCCTGCCATTTCGCTCGTGACGGTGTGGTGAGCGTAACTTTAGTTCGGAGTCATACCAAGGATGAGCGCCTACAATTAAAGCTGTGAGACATTACACCATCAAGATGATGAACGGCTTTAGCACATTCAAGTGCCAACGTTGTAAACACTCCGTCACCACACGGGATTTTAGCAGCCAGAACGGTAGCTGCCGCACCCAAGCAGCTAGGGCAATGAACGAGCATGCCACGGCTGCACATGGCCGCCCCATACCAGTGTCACCACAGGATGCGCAGATGTGGTACGCCCATTCAATACGGGAGTCGCCGTTGATAACATAGTGGTAACCGGAGGTTCAATCTATGAGCGAGACTAGCGCCTACATCGAGTTTGAACGAAATGCATGGTCCATCGTAAGGCAATGTGAGATGCGTTTCCGCCTGACCTATCACCGCGAGTTCCTTCCGGTTCAAGCCCTCTGGCGGGATTTTGCGGTCAATATCGAGGAAATGGGTCCAGCTTTCCCCGCTAAGACTTTGCCACCCCCATTGTTAGGAGCGTCTCATGAAGATCGCTAGAGATTCGAAGCCTAAACTTCGTATTGCTGTCGTCGAAAGCGATCCCCTGCGGTTAGTAGGTTTCCACGCCCTCTTGGAAGCGGAATCGGACTTAGAGATAATTGCGACCTCGCTCGCGGAGATCACGATTCAGGAGAACATTGACGTGGTGCTAATAGGAGATCGTCCCAGTCAGAATCTTGTCGATACAATATCCAACCTCAAAGTGATGCACCCTAATTTACCCATCATCGTGATCGGACCCAATAGGGATGACGAAACGAGTCTCAACACCATTGTTCACGGAGCGAAAGGCTATGTTTTTGATCGAGCGTCTCCCAGCGAATTTGCCGGGGCGATTCGCGTGGTAAGCCAAGGTTCAGTTTGGGTTCCGCGCCGGGTGCTTGCGATGTTCATAGAACTTGCCATTGCTCAACCGAAGCGAATGCGAGTCGGAGCCAACGAGGCTATCACTGATCGTGAGAAACAGGTTCTGAAAATGTTGGTGGCGGGGCTTTCTAACAAGGAAATTGGAGAACCGCTCGGTATTGCAGTGCGTACCGTGAAGGCACACATTGCGAAAATGATGCGCAAAGTTGGGGTGCACAACCGCATCGAACTGTCGGTGCACGCAGTTGCCCATTCCCTCGTCAGTTTGCCCGCGAATTAACTGGCATTCACAGCGCGGTCAACGCTTAACCGATTTGTCCAACTCGTCCTTGTTATGTGGAACGCCTGAGATCATGGAATCGGCAGGCAACGCTGGTTTTCGGAGTGCGATTTCAAAGACGGAAATAAGGAAGATACCCGATGCGATCAAGGCGCTTCAGCGTGGTGAGACCTTCTTCTATTCGAAGGAGAGCAGCCGAACACGCCCGGCAGGTATCGAATAGCTCTTGGTCAGGCCCAGCGAATAATAACGAACAGCACGACACTAACCAATAGGATGAACTTCACCAGCGACCGCCACTTCTCCACGAATACGTTTCGCATGTAAGGTGTCCTTTCTAAAGAACGGCCCAAAGGCAGGTTCTCTTCTGGACCGTTCTCTTCCGCTAAGTGCGGGAGGGCTGTCAGGGCGCGTTCTGACGTTCCGTTACCATCGCCATTGCACGAATGTGGGTTTCACGGCTGTGCGCGGCATGGACGTGCTTCAGCATTGCGTGAGCGGCCAGCGTTCGCTGGTTTCCAATGTCTCCGTTAAAGTCTTGGACGCGCTCTGTGTGAGTGCAGGCAAGACAGAG
>JBEKFN010000454.1:0-8735 GCA_050013295.1 Terriglobales bacterium | reverse complement strand
GCGACCGCTAGTGTTGGTAGAACCATAGTCGAGAGCGCCAGCCCGAGCACTGCGCTCCACCAGGCAAATATCTTAAGTATTTTTGTCATAAAAGTTTCTCGCCCACGCGTTCTGTCGCGAACCCGGAAGTTCGCGGAATTCCCGTCGACCTTTGATGCCAGAAATGTTCGGTCCCCGGGCAGGGCCGTGTGGCCTGCCCGGTGTTGCGTCATCGAGCCCCTACTTATCGGACATGTTGCTCGGTTGATCTACGACGGCGCACTCTTATCGATGCGAACAATTTCTGCAGGAACATGCGGCACACCCTCCAGTTATCTGATTTCCGCAGCAGCAACGCCGCAATAAGACTAGGCGGCTGCGAACGGATACGGCAGGTTGTGTCCGACCGCCTTTGGTAACTCCCCCCGGGCGCGTCCACTCAACAGCAGTCGGACACCTAGCCGCGCCCTGCGCCACCACTAAACGGAATTCGACGGCGTGGCCAAGGGCAACTCCCATCTGTTGGAGAGTCTTTGAGAGGGGAGTGAGCCGTCACTGGTTCTATGCGGCAGCTGTCATCGCCTTCTGTTGAGCTAACTCCGACTCTGCTAGCAGCCAATCGTCTAGTTCGTGTCCTTCGTCTCTCCCGCGTTGCTCGTACAGTTCGTAGGCACGACGGCGGATTTGCTCTTGAAGCTCGCTGGTGGACTGGGTTATTTGGTTAGTTTGTGGAGCGGTTTTTGCGAGTGCAGTTTTCATTGTTTTGACTCCTTCGTTGGTAGCCTCTGGCGGCCTTGGTTGGCGTACACGGCTATGGGCATGAACACTCGCGCATAGCCCCGGCAGTAACCATCTCTATGCCGTTCGGTGAATCTGACTTCGTGCTTTGCCTTGATACTTAACGTTTGTCGTGACCTACTGCGAGCGGATGCGGCAGGCGGCGTCCGACTGCCTTAGGTAAACGCCCCCCCGGTGCGCTCACTCTGCAGCAGTCGGACGACTAGCCGCGCCCCGAGCCACCGGGGGAGTGGCCCAAAGCAAGCTCGTGTTGTTTGGACGCGCGGGACAGAAAAATCACGGACTCCCGGGCATTGGATCTTCTGCCGTCTTGTCCTCTCACAACGACATTATCGTGATCATCCCTGTCATCTGGCATAGTGTGTTCTCGGTCAACCGACGTATCCCGTACCTCGGCGATGTCCTTCGGTCGAGAAGCTAACGCCGCTGAGCACCAGCCCCTTCTGCCGATTTGAGGGGATGAAATCAGGGCCAGGGGAACCGCCATGAACTGGCAGCGGTAGCGCAATCATTACAATGTTTCCCTCTTTGCTGATATGCAGCGTCATCGCGGTTGAGCAACTCCGGCACAGCCAGTAATATTCCGGCATCCTGGGATTGGGCAGCCGTTGGGTTCGGTCAGTTTCCAGTCGGAAGAGCATCCCGTCTTCCAGATAGCGAAAGGAGGCGGAACACGAAGGGTTGGTGCACTTGCCAAGCATTTTCGTACCTCCGCCCACAGGCGCTCACGCTACTTCTGTCCGGCTAGTATGTCCGACGCTTCATAGTGCTGACCTCACGCCGGAGTTTCCTCCCTAAAAGCAATCGGACATCTAGCCGCGCTCTGCGCCGCGACAGGAGTCCAGAACGCGGCGCAGGGCAAACTCTTGTCTATCTCGTCTTAAGAAAAGCTACCCAGATCAGCTGTCCATTACAGGAGAAGGCGCGTCGATTACCTCCAAGACGGCGGCAATCGCGTACCACGCTTCAATGGGATCCACAAACCCGCACTCCCGAATCGCGCTCCAGACAAGATCGCTGAGTTCGGCTTCCGGCAATTCTTCCAATCCCGATAAGGATTCGTCGAGATCGCGCAGCGCTCGCAGCAATCGGGCACTTCTGTGACAGTCTGGAATGTAAACTTCACAATCGGAACGGGTCTTGTCGAACTCACGGCTTGAGCTGTATTCAACAGCCGAATCCGGAAACAGCTTTGTTCTGTGCATTCGTGCCTCTCCCGGTTGCACTCAACCAAAGAATGCAAGCCGCCTTCCATCGTCGCGTCCACAAAATAAGGGCTTTGCGGGGCCTGCGGTCCCAAGAAATGCCTCAGATGAGGCAGCCCTGGCTTAAATCGGACACCTTCGCGTCAAAGTTCTTCTGGAACATTGGCGAACTTCTGGGGCTCCGTTGTTCACCAGCGTCCGCTGCAAACCGGCCAGATCGAGTTGCTTCCCTTCAAGGTGACACAGCCGGCTCGCGACATGAAGGGCCCGAGAGGCTTCCGGACTCGCGATTGCTAAAGAAGCGTGAAGTGCAACGAAGGGTGCCAAGCTCGAAAGGATGAGACTGATTCTGAGATGAATGTTTATGGTAGCAATCGGGTTGAGGATGCGAGGAAGTTCGTTATACGCTGGGGTGTTCTTGAGATGGCCGTTCCGGTCTGCGATATCAGGAACCGTGGAGGGATCCGATCTTTGCCGAACGCTTCCAAAGTCGCCGCTGCGAGCGATGATCCCGCTCCGGTCTTGGGGCGCCGCTTGCGGATAGGCTGGCTTGTGGCTATGGTCCTCGTATTGGGAACGCTGCAACATCTGGTGACTCCAAGCCAGATGGAGTGGCTTTATATCCTTCAGAGGATGTACTACATCCCCGTTTTACTCGCCGGCCTAATCATAGGCTGGCAGGGAGGATTGGGCATTGCTCTGCTCGCAGGCGCTTCCTTTGCAATTGGCCCGCCATCTATATGGACCGTAAGCCGCGTCGATGTCCTCGATCAATGTCTGGAGGTCTCTGTGTTCTGCCTGGTTGGCGGACTATCCGGAGTACTCACGGATCGACATAGAAAACAAGAAGCCACCGTTCGGAGGACTAATGATCAACTGCGCCAGGCGCATCAGGAGTTGGAAAAGAACTTTGAAAACATGAAGCGCGTAGAGAGGATTTATGCGTTGGCACAACTATCAGCTGGGCTGGCCCACGAGATTCGGACTCCGCTGGCAAGCCTCGAAGGCGCGGCGGCACTTGTGCAGCGCGAAACTCTGTCGGAGGAAGAACGCCACGAATTTCTTGACATTATCCAGAAGGAAACCCGGCGACTAAATCGCTTACTCACCAGCTTTCTCGAATTTGCCCGGCCCAGGAATCCCGATCTGCAGCGGGTGGAGATCGGTGAAATTTTGGACTCTGTCCTTCTTCTTGTTCGCCATGCAAGTGACACGAGCCGGCTTGAGTTGCTAAAGCAGATCGAGCCCGGCCTGCCGATGCTGGAGTGCGATCCCGAGCAACTGAAGCAGGTCTTGCTGAATCTCGTCATGAATGCGAACCAGGCGATGCCGCACGGTGGTACCGTGTTATTGGAAGCTCGGCGTGATGGCGCCAACATTAGTATTGATGTTCACGACCAAGGAAGCGGGATTGACGAAGACAATCTGGATCGGATCTTCGATCCATTCTTCACGACTAAGGAAAACGGGACGGGTCTCGGGCTATCGGTAGCGCTCCAGATTGCGAGCCAGCATAGGGGAATACTGACCATCGCCCGCAATTCTCCCCAGGGAGTAACGGTCCGATTATCACTTCCTCTTCAGTCAGGCTAGTTATGGCGACAGGCAGAATCCTCGTGACGGACGACGATGCAAGCTTGCGCAGAGTCCTGCAAGTTCAACTGGAACAAGAGGGATACGAGGTCGCTGTGGCGGCCTCTGGTCAGCAGACTCTGTCAATCCTTCAACTTCAGCCTTTCGACCTCTTGATTACCGATCTAAAGATGCCGGGAATGTCCGGTCTCGAGCTGCTCAGGCACGCTCGGTTGCAGTACCCGCAAACGATCATCATATTGCTCACCGCTTTCGGTACGGTGGAAACGGCCGTCGAAGCCATGAAAGCCGGAGCTTACGATTATCTTACGAAGCCGGTCCATCCGGATGAGATGTCGGTAGTGGTGCGGCGTGCGCTGGAGCACGTCCGTTTGGTGGAGCAGGTGTGCACATTGCGCATCAGCCTCAACCAGAAGTACGGCTTTGAAAACATCCTCGGGCGTTCTGACGTCCTGTTGGAGGTCTTAGACATGGCAGCCAGAGCTGCGAGCAGCAACGCCACCGTACTCATCCGCGGGGAGACGGGTACAGGGAAGGAATTACTGGCGCGAGCCATCCACTTCAATAGTTCCCGCAGCAACAATCCCCTAGTCACCATCAACTGCGGCGCGATCCCGAAGGACTTGCTTGAATCTGAACTTTTCGGGCACCGGAGGGGAGCGTTTACGGGTGCGATAGCCGACAAGAAGGGAAGGATCGAATTGGCCGACGGAGGTACCCTCTTTCTTGATGAAATCGCCGAATTGTCACCCGACCTCCAAGTCAAGCTACTCCGATTGATTCAGGAGGGAGAAATCGAAAAGATTGGCTCCGAAGTGAAAGCCAAAGTTGACGTGCGCATTATTGCTGCGAGCCATCGGGATCTGCAAGCGATGATCGAGGATGGTACTTTTCGCGAGGACTTGTATTACCGCCTCGCCGTGATTCCACTTGTGATGCCGCCTCTTCGAGAACGCGCTGATGATATTCCGGAACTGGTACAACACTTCTTCCGCAGGAGCCAAGAGAGAAACAAGCGCCCTGAGCTAGCCATGCCACCGGCTCTGTTGCCTTACTTCGTGCGCTATCGTTGGCCGGGCAACGTGCGCGAACTGGAGAATGTCGTAGAGCGTATCGTTGTTCTGGGTCGCGGGAGTCACGTCACTATCGAAGATTTGCCGCAATTCTTGACACAAGAGAGAGCTGGCATCGACGCTCTCGAGATAGACCTACCTTCTCAAGGCATCAGCTTGGAAGCGATCGAGAAGGAGCTCATCTTGAGGGCTCTTCACACATGTGATTGGAACCAAACGCGTGCCGCCCGTTATCTCGATCTCAGCCGCAAGACGCTCCTATATAGGATTGAGAAACACGGAATAAAGAAGCCCCCAGACCATCCGGATTCCAGCGATTGACGGAGCGGCCTCAATGTGAGAGCGAACGGTGATTTCGCGAAGGATTGTTACGCATTGGCTTGGGTTGACTTGCCTTGCGAACTGCTCCAAAAGTAGTAGGAACTTAGTGGTTCTGACTAAGCCAGGTGGGTAATTGTAAAGAACTCACCATTGGGTTACGAATGGTAGGTGCCCATTAGGTGTACCCCCCGGGCGCTCGGCGGCACAATCAACACAAGGAGGATCCAAGAAATGAAGAAGCTCGGATTGTTGCTGCTTCCGATTCTGGCAATCACCCTGATGCTGGGGGGAAATGCCTTCGCTCAAAACGTGGGTGACAATAGCGTCTATTTCGTCACCTACTTTTCCAATGCCAATACCACCGGTGCTCCGGATGGAACCTTGCGCGTCATCAACGATGGCGCCGAGGCAACTATGGCTCCCGAGGGAGTGGAAAACGGAACCCTGTGGGCGGCGATCTACATATTCGATGACAGCCAGGAGATGAGATCGTGCTGCGCCTGCATGATCACGTCAGACGGTCTGCTTTCGGAATCCGTGAACAAAGAACTCACGGCCAACGAATTCACCGGCAGAGGGGAAAACACCCGTGGCGTTATCAAGGTCATTTCGTCTAACAGCAGTCACCCGGACACCCCCGTGCCGCTTACCGGACTGCGGGGATGGATGACGCACATCCAGGCAACGACGACCACCTTTCCAGCTCCCGGTCCAGGGTTCGCTAAGAACGCCGTGGAGAAGGGGCCGTGGTTCGTTACCGAAACCGCGTTGGCCGATTCGAACCTCTCGTCGACTGAACTCTATAACCTGGGGACCCTGTGCTCCTATGGGCTAACCATTGGCAGTGGCTACGGTCTCTGCCCCTGCACGCCAGAAGACTACGACTTCTAGTCTTCCAGCTTGAGAGGCGATAAGGTAGGGCTGAAATAGCTTCGTTGGCGATAAAGCTGTTGCAGCACGTCTTCCTGAAACGGCTGGGAATTTTTCCCGGCCGTTTTCTTTTGCGCTTCCAATGGCAAAAGAAAAGCCGCAGCAAGCATAGAAGGGTCACCCGACGTGGAAACACCTGCCAGCAATTCTCAGTTGGTGTGCAGCAGAATCCTACGTCCATGAAGCTGCGTGGGTCCCCTTATAATAGATCACCGCTGTGTGTTTACGCTGGCTGCGGACTCAACCCGTCAACCATGTGCTTCCTCTGACGCTTACAGTACGTCGAGGGCAAGTTGCCTGAAGGATTTCCCTTCCACGGCAGATTGACCGACCACCATGACGTGCGGGACCTGCAGGGGCGCGGTGCTGAGGTAATAGTACTGAACCAAAACTTCACAGACTGGGATGGAAATCACACCCTATAATCATCATTTGCGAAGACTCCTTTCTTCCCAGCGTCTTTGTCCTCCAAACAAGACTACCGGGTCGAATCGAGCCTTCGTTCTTATCCAATCAATCCTTCGCAGCTTTTCTCAAAGGGTGATTGGCATGGGCTTTGCCTCCGGATGCCTCCGGATACCGGAACGGATTTCAAACTTTCAAACGCCCACTTTGCTCCAACTTTGCTTTCTCCTCCCTCGCAAAAAACGGGGTTAGCGCATCTGCAAACGGCCTGAGTAGCTCTCATAATCCTTTCACTTCTTCTTGAAAGCGCTCACCGATCTTGACGTAAGGAACAAGCTCACAGAAAAGCCATCAGCCAATTCCGCAATCTGCAAGACCACATTCCCATCGCTGGTATCCCACACGAAAAAGCCCGACCGCTGCTCCGATGGGTTTCCTAGCTCGGCAGTGCAGTAACGCAAACTCTCAATTGCTGCCGCGTCGGCATCCTGTTTGTCTTCAAGGAGGAGGTAGGGTGCGATCTTGTAGATTCTCCCGTGCACAGTCCCCAATTGCAAGTGCCAGGAACGTCCGAGAAACACCACCGGATGTGTGTCATAGTCGGTTTCTCCCTCGAAAGGACGCCCCAGAACAGAGTACTCAGTAGCAGAGAATTCTTTAAGATCGGAAAGCCCGGCAACTGGCGCGTCGAGTTTGTACTGGCCGATGGGGAAAATGTGCCGAGCGGATATGTTCTTGTTCTGAGCAGCACTTCTGGCGCTCAACAGAGCGGAGAACAGAGCGAACAGTACCAGCGGGGTCCCAACTGCGATGTTGAACTTGTGCGGTCCCATGAGTCCTGCCATCACGGCAATTCCTCCAATACCCAAATAGGGAAGTTGTATCCAGCGTGGAGAGACCGAAGCAAATTGGGCTAGGCGATGCAAAGCAATGGCGATGCCTGACCAGGCGAAGACCGGCAGCGTGAACGGACTAAACGGATAAAATCCGACGTAAGCTCCGATAAAAAGGTCCAGCGCGAAACTGGCCGCATACGCTGCTCCGGCGGCGACCACAAAGGCGCTAACGTCCCGCCATCGTGGATGGTTTTGTTTTATCCAGCCAAGGACTGCGAAAAGAACAGTACCCCCAACGCTGAGAATCGCAACGAATTCCAATAAGGCAAACAAGGGTTCTCTTGGTCGAAAGCGCTCACCGAATTCCGGGAGCGCAAGATTGGGAGGAAGTCTAGCATATTGTTGCGTAAACACGATTTGTAGACGTTCTCCGACAGGCCATGATGCCAGTTCATGGCCGAAGACCTGCTTGTTCGCCTGGGAACCCGGATTAGAAAACTTCGGAAGAAGCGCGGCTGGACTCAGGTCGAGATGGCCGAACGGGTCGGGATTGACCGGAGTTTCCTGGCGGACGTGGAGCGGGGGAAGAGGAATGTTTCCATCCTCAATTTGGACCTGATGGCCAAGGGGCTGAAAGTTTCCCTTTCGCAGCTTTTGTCGCGACTGTAAAACCGCCTAACCTGGCATTTTCCAAATCGTTCGGGAAAAACATTGGCCTCCTCCAGAAGGATCGTGCTGAGTGTCTGGTGGAAACTGAGAGTATTTCGCGCCCAGATTAAGGCCACTGCTCTACTGCTCTATCATTCTCTGAACCTCTTTATTCATTTATTCAAGGGAAAATCTTCGCCTAATCGCGAAAGGAGCTTCTCGATTTGTAGACGTTCTCCGACAGGCCATGATGCCAGTTCATGGCCGAAGACCTGCTTGTTCGCCGGGGAACCCGGATTAGAAAACTTCGGAAGAAGCGCGGCTGGACTCAGGTCGAGATGGCCGCGAGGCCGACCCTCATTAACCTCTTTTCGGCGAAACGGACTGACATTGACTGCCGACAGGGACTTGAGTTCCTCAGACGCCAGAGAGATGTTCCACTCTTCAAAAGCTGGTCAAGAGCACTCTTTGCAAACGCCCGAATCAACAAGTGCGGTAGAGTGTCGTCGAGCGCGATCTTGAGGAGGTCATTGGCGAGCGGGGCCACCGCGAGCGGCGATTCTGCTGATATCCGATCTATGGCAATGAGAAGCCATAGCCGAGCGGCCAGCCAATAAAAGGGCGCGTCAGACTGCCGGTAGGTTCTCTCCTCGGTTCGTCCATATTGATCCTCCAAACTCCGCATCACTTCGGCTTCGGACAACTTCGCGAGCCTACGGACAGCATGTGCTGCCAGCCATCGAATACGCACATCGACATCGCTCATCATCGCAAAGAGAAATCGGCCTATAGCCAGTTGAACTGAGTCGGGTATATCCGTGATATCGACGTCGTCTTTTTCCTTGGCAGGAATCCGAGCAGCCACTCGCTCCGAATACCAGTTGGCTAGGCTGTGTGCCTGGGGTGCTGTGAGATGCGTGGCGATCAACGCTACTAACGGCAGGGCG
>JBEKFN010000453.1:0-9161 GCA_050013295.1 Terriglobales bacterium | reverse complement strand
AGGAATACCACGATATCGGAGACTTGCTAATGAAGCATTGAAAAGATTGATATGACCTTCGTCAGTCTTCCTCTTCGCCTTCGTAAACAGTTTCACATATTGCCGCGGAGCCACTCCCACAAATGGTTCGAACAAGACCTTTCCATCGCCGTTTCCTTCGATGGAAATAGAATCCGGGTACAAATCTGCGGTGAGACTCTTGGCATACGGCTCGATGTAGACAAGCCTCCGTATTCCACCTGCGACGATATGGCGGGCACACAGATGACAAGGAAACGTTGTCACGTACATTGTGCAATCCTTAACGGAAACGCCCCTGCGGGCCGCGTCAACTAATGCGGCCATTTCTGCGTGCACTGCCCGACCAAACTCAATCAGGTTTCTTATTTGAGATCCCTTTGGCAAGGCGGGGTTCCGCTTGCGCAGTGCAAGCTCTACCAAATCATTCAGGTCGAGGTCGCTCTTTTGAGGGGTTAGCCACTGGGCTCGTTTCAGAAAGGCGAAAACCTTGGCGCATTCATCGCGAGAAACCCCGTCCAGACTACTGTTCGAGAACGCCGAAGTAACCAACTCATCGATGTCAATTTTAGCCTTCTTGCTATCAAGCCAGGAGGCAGCCTTTAGGTGCCTCAGAGTGTCTGCCACGAGGTTGCGAATGTGTCTTTGGTTCGACTCGACATATGGCTCGCTGGAAGATTGTGCAGCACTAAATTCACGCCCGTCCGGAGCATCGCCACACCAATACAGGCCTCCGCCGGCCCTCGGCACCTCATTGGCACCGACCGAGATGATATCTCCCTCTTCAGAGGCGATTGCAGCACCAACTTGTCTACCGGGCTCAGCAGAGCGCAAGGCGGCGGCTTGCGCGTGAAACATGGCATATTCCTGCCTTGTGGGCGTATGAAAGGTATTCCCAAACAAGAGCTCAATAAATCTGCTGACCGAACGTTTCAGCGAATCAAGGTTCGTTGTATCAACGAACACGTCAGCTCGATGGAAAATTCCACGGACATTTTGGCCGTGCGGCAGCCCAAGTTCTTCCTGGTCTCGCTGGATCAACCGCTCGGCCTTATCGAAATGTGAGTCTGGTGGGAACTCTGATCTGGATTCTGCAATTCTCTTTGCTAGGTACTCCTTCCTCGCTTCATGGGGGGAATACGCTGCCACCAAGTAGAAGGCGTCGCCGTAAGTGGCCCGCAACGTTTGTAGCTCCCTTGGATTCTTCAGGGATCGGAGGATAAAAGCACGCCGCGGTATTACGTTGTCTACGAGCAAACCGTTATCGGCGGCATCCCTCCTTTCCTCCATGATTTCGGTCATTGCGAGAAGGGCCAAGGCGTCATCCCGCTCTGTTGTCTTCCGAAAATCGTCACCAGCCGACATGTGCTGATCTATATACACGTCCACCGGAGAGATCTTTAGGTTCCTATATTTCGCAATACCCCGAAGGAGCTTGGCAAGTCGAATGCTCGTTTCCGAAGACTTCGCCCGCTTGGTCGAATACCCGACCGTAGTGAAGGATTCAGTCAGAAGTCTGATGACTTGTTCCAGGTCAGTGCCGACAGCACCAACGAGTCCCATAAACAACTCAGGGCCGCTCTGAGTGGACGCACTGATTGTCGGGGCTGTACTCATAGTTGCAATGCTACTCCAAGAGCGAACAGAAAGCGAATTAAATAGCCTCGGCCCTATAGTCCGCCTAAGCAACAGAATATGAGCTGCTTAGAGGCAGAAGTCTAGTTGCAATTGGCTGGAACGCGTACTAAAAGGGCGGTCGAGGAGAACCGCCCCACCAAACTACATCACTCCGACTGCAAAATTAGCTGCAACCGCTGGTGCTTCCGTAGTTCATGCACTTGTAGCAACCGCGGCATCGGCGGCTGCGCTTGCAAGAACACAAGGTTCAGAAAGACACCATGCCGCCGGACTCCAACATCGGAGGGAACACCCCTCCCGCAGCCACCCACCAAGAAAAAACGAGCTACGTAATACTTACAGTGTAATAAGTACCCGACTGTGCCCATTTAGCCACAACCGACCCCTAGCATTATCAACGACTTACAACCACCCCAAGCGCGATAATTGTGACCGTGGATCACAGCCGGTCCCCACTGTACGTACATTATTACCTGCATAACGTTCCACGTGGAACATTGCACATACACCCGCCGCGAAAATTGTCCTCAACTGCAGCCGCTGGTGCTTCCGCAGTTCATGCACTTGTAGCAACTGCCGTTGCGGACCATGATGGAGCCGCAGAACGAGCAACTGGGAGCGTCTCCCATGTCGATCATGCCGGCAAGGGCGTCGGCCGCGTGGACGGGACCAGCGGCGGGCGAGGGCGCCCGCCCTACCCCAGGATCCATCGAGCCGTTCGAAGAAAGTTCGCCTACCCCTTCCGCGGCGGGCCAGGACTTGGGTCGCAGGTTGTCGAAGAGCATCTGCTGCCGTCCAGTCAGAAAACGCAGATACAGCCAGCGGAAGATGTAATCCACGATTGACTTGGCATAGCCGATCTCAGGATGGCTCGACCAGCCGCTGGGCTCAAAGCGCGTGTGCGCGAACTTTTCGCAGAGCAGCTTCAACGGAACACCGTGTTGCAGCGCGATGGATGTGGTCAGCGAGAAGCTGTCCATTAGGCCGGAAACGGTTGAGCCTTCCTTGGCCATCTTGATGAAAATCTCGCCCGGCTCGCCGCTGGGATAGAGGCCGACGATAACGTAACCTTCGTGACCTCCGATGTTGAATTTGTGGGTCACCGACATGCGCTCCTCTTGCAGTTTGTGGCGCACGGCACGCGGCGGAGCTTCGAGGTTGTCATCTGCGGCAAAGGCCGCGGCGGCTGCGTTCCGCGCGGCGTCGTCCTTGGTTGAGTTCGCCGTTTTGGTGCCTGCGGCGGAGAGCGGCTGCGACTGTTTGCATCCATCGCGATAAACCGCAACCGCTTTCAGTCCCAACTTCCACGCCTGGATGTAGGCCTCGGAAATATCGTCCACCGACGCGGCATTCGGCAAGTTCACGGTCTTCGAAATCGCTCCGGAAATAAAAGGCTGAGCCGCAGCCATCATCTTCAGATGTCCCATGTAGTGAATGGAGCGAGTCCCCTTCGCCGGCTTGAAGGAACAATCGAACACGGCTAGATGTTCTTCTTTAACATTGGGAGCGCCTTCGATGGTTCCGGTCGCGTCTATGTAAGACACAATCGCATTGGTTTGCTCGTGCGTGTACCCCAGTTTGAACAGCGCCCCGGGCACAGTGTTGTTGACGATCTTGATCATTCCGCCGCCTACCAGTTTCTTGTACTTGATAAGCGCCAAGTCGGGCTCAATTCCGGTCGTATCGCAGTCCATCATGAAGCCTATGGTGCCGGTGGGAGCTAGAACGGTTACTTGGGAATTACGGTAGCCGTGTTTTTCTCCGTGAGACAGGGCTTCGTCCCAGCATTGCTTTGAGGCTTCGATTAACTCTGAGAGCTGAGCGGCTGCGTAGCTTCGCTCCGCTTGGACTGGCGCGGCGTCCGTCCCTCCACGAACACGAGCACTGCCTATGTTGTTTACGCTGGCGCGGTGCATTCTTATTACGTCTAAGAAGGGCTCGCGATTGATGTACCAGCCGGGGCAGGCTGCTCCGGGCATCGCTTCGGCTGTAGTTACTCCGAGGCGGGTTTGTACTGTGTCGGTGATGGGGCCTAGCGGTTCGCAGAGTTCGGCGATGCGCGAGGATTGCAGATAGGCCTCACCGCACATGATGGCGGTTACGCAGGCGGCATAGTCGCGGCCGGCGTTGGAATCGTAGGGAAGTCCGGCGGCCATCAAGAGCGCGCCCAAGTTCGCGTAGCCCAGACCTAGCGGGCGATAGTCGTGCGAATTCTTGCCTATGATTTCGGTGGGGTATCCGGCGTTGTCTACTAGAATTTCCTGGGCGGTGATGACTACGTCCACGGCGTGACGATAAGCTTCCACGTCGAACGTGCCGTTGGGCGCGAACTTCAGCAGATTCAAGCTGGCGAGGTTGCAGGCGGAGTCATCGAGGAACATGTACTCGCTGCAGGGATTACTCGCGTTGATGCGGGCTGTGTTTTTCGAAGTGTGCCAGCGGTTGACGGTGGAATCGTATTGCATGCCGGGATCGCCGCATTGCCAGGTGGCTTCGGAAATTTTCTGCAGCAGGTCTTTCGCTTTGTAAGTGTTGACCACGCGTCCGTCAACTATGGCCCTCGTGGAAAAATCGGTGTCGCGCATTACGGCTACCATGAAGTCGTCGGTTACGCGGACGGAGTTGTTGGCGTTCTGGAAGAAGATCGAGCTGTAGGCGTCGGAGTCGGGATGCGAACCGTCGTATCCCTGGGCTACTAGCGCGTGGGCTTTGGCTTCTTCTTTCGATTTGCATTCTATGAAGTCGACTATGTCGGGATGGTCTATGTTCAGGATCACCATCTTGGCGGCTCGGCGCGTCTTGCCTCCGGACTTGATTACTCCGGCGAAGGCGTCGAAACCTTTCATGAAGCTTAGCGGGCCGCTGGCGGTGCCGCCTCCGCTTAGAACTTCGGTGGAGGAACGCAGCGGAGAAAGATTAGTGCCGGTGCCCGATCCCCACTTGAAGAGCATGCCTTCAGTCTTCGCCAAGGTAAGGATGGAATCGAGCGAATCTTTTACCGAATTGATGAAGCAGGCGGAGCACTGCGGGCGGGTGTATCCGGTAACGCCGAATTCCACTTGCTGGGTGGTCGAGTTCCAGTGCCAGTTGGTGGCGTCGGATTTCGGCTCTACGCGTTCGCAGCCGACGTTGAACCAGACGGGCGAGTTGAAGGCCACGTGCTGGCGGATTAGCAGGTGAACGAGTTCGTCGTGGAAGGTAGCGGCGTCTTCGCTGGTGCGGAAGTATCCGTCTTTCATGCCCCAGTCGCGAATGGTTTCGGCCACGCGGGCTACCAGTTGACGGACGCCGGTTTCGCGCTGATCGGTGCCGATCTGTCCGTGGAGATATTTCGAGGCGACTATGTTGGTCGCGGTCATGGACCAGTCCTTGGGGACCTCGACATTCTTCTGCTCGAAGATCACGCCTGCCTGGGAGTCGGTGATCTGGGCGTCGCGAAGTTCCCACTCCACTTCGGAGTACGGGGAGACACCGGGCTTGGTGAAAAGGCGGCGGAAGGTTAGGCCGGAGGCCTTCTTCTTATTGGGGTTGCTGGCGGCGGTTTGAGCTTTGATTTGGTCGCGCACTTCGGGCATTTCCTTCTCCTAATTAGATGATGACAAAGAGCGGATGATCTGAGTAACCGGCTTCATGGTTTCATGCGGCGCGGCGTGTGCGAGACTCTGCGGCGCGGCGTCCAGCCCCTAAAGGAATCTGATTTCTAAGAGCTTAACGGCGCGGCTGAAGCCGCGCCCCTTCAAAGCAAAGTCAACCCCTACGAAGCAAAGTGAAAGCTCAATTTTTTGATGAATTCCCCCGGAGGGGACGCCTGGAACGGCCTGACCGGGGGAGTCACCGCTAGTTTCCATCCACTCAGGAGGGATGGTTTCCCCGTAAGGGAAAGACGCGAAGTCACCTCACTTTGAGTCTCCCCCTGCGTTTGCGGTCGTAGCCGCAAAAAGTTCTGGGATGCTTAACGTACTCCCGTATATGGTATCTGTCAAGAGGGAAACGCAACATCTTGTGGCCCGAAAGTGGTAGGGTACTGAGTTGGGAAAGAAGCCAGGCTTCAACGTTTCAAGGTTTCAAGGTTTCAGGTTCAAAGTCTGGAGACTCCCGGGGGCGTGCCTGGAAACCTTTAGACTTTAAAACTCTGAAACCTCGAAACTTGGCCTTGTTCAGGCAGTGGCTCGAATGCGACCTTCTGGCGAGGCGCGGGCTATGGGCCGGGCGAGGACGCCCGGCGCTCCATCGCCTGGGACGCCGGTTTGAACTCTTGGGACTGGGGGACAAAACTGGGTGGTTGCGAGAGACACGTAGATGTCTTCGAAGAGAACTTGCCTGGTGATCCGTCTTATGCCGTCAGCGGACTCGACGAGGTAATCGCCGGGGCGGCCGGATTGTTCGCGGCCGAGAGCATCGGTAAAGACGAGCGGTTCGGTGAGTTGACGAGCGCGCACCAGGAAGCGGGTGCGGTAGACAGTCCATTGACTTTCGAGATTCATAAGCACTTCTTTCACCCTCGGCGGACCGGGGGTTCGTTTCTGGCTTTCAGGTTTCAGGTTTCGTCCGAGCACGGCCCTGCTCGACGGATACTTGTTTTCAGAGTGGAGCGACTGTACGCGCAGAAACAGAGTGGGTCAATTACAAAAGAATTGTGCAACGGTGGAATTTGGGGTTGCGTATTGGATACGATGAATCGGCATCACGCTTCAATCGCAGGCACCTGTGGTTGGCGCGCGAGCGGCGGGGTTTGAGCGGAGCGCGGAAAATTGTGGTGGACGCTGCCCTGCCCGGCGGCCGGGATTTGCACATCTGGTGCACAGGTTTTACTAAGCAAGGTTTCAAAGTTTCAGGGTTTCAGGGTTTAGAAATTTCAAAGATTCCGATCGTCCGGCTTTTGATACGCCATGTTCAGGACAAGATTTAAACACGACGTGGTAACTGAATTCCTGGCTCCGACTCGACCTGGGAAAAGGCAACGGGCGATTGTCTTGTGCGATGGGATGCCTTCGATTCCGCGCAAACAACCGTTGGCTGAATTTCTCTCTGGGAAGGGATACTGGGTGTTTTATCCGCGCTATCGGGGAGCGTGGGAGAGTGGCGGGGAGTTTCTGGCACGATCGCCGCACCTGGACATTCTGGAGGTGATTGGCGGGCTGGCGACGGAGTTTCGGGAGCTAGCGTTTGGGCGGCGGTTTCGTCTGGCGGTGGAGGAAGTGTTTGTGATTGGCGGGAGTTTTGGCGGTGCGGCGGCGATTCTTTGTTCGCTGGATGATCGCGTGAAGAAGGTGGTGGCCAATTGTCCGGTGGTGGATTGGGCGATTCTTGGGCGAGAACAGAAGAAGGAGACTTCGAATCCTAGTTATGCGGCGTATATTCGGGCGGCGTTTGGGGAGGGGTATCGGCTTTCGGATAAGAACTGGAAGAAACTGCTTGGGGGAAAGTTTTATAACCCGTTGTATTATGCGGGCGACGTTACTGCTTCGAAGGTCATGATGTTTCATGCACAGGACGATCCTTATATTCCTTATCAATTGGTCGTCAAGTTTGCGCGGACTACGGGTGCGCGGTTGAAACTGTTGCGGCGGGGCGGACACTTGAGTACGGATTTGATCGTGCGGAAGTATTGGAGGCAGATTCGGGAGTTTTTTGAGAGTTGAGTCTTATCTCCAAAGCCTCGTTGAGGATGATCCGAAACCTGCTGAGAGTCTTTGTGTTGACGCTTATGGCTAAGGAAAAGTCGAAGACAACGCACGCAATGGACGAGCTACAGGCAAGCGTCCGCCCATTGTTGAAGGAACTGGGATTCCGAGGGCGGGCTCGAGCATTCAACCGTACTACCTCCGACGGCATCACTCAGGTGATTGAGTTTCAACTCGGAAGATTTGACCCTCCGGGCACGCAGTATGTTGGATTCCGACAAAACCTCTACGGGAAGTTTACGGTCAACGTCGGCGTCTACGTACCGGAGATGCACAAGTATACGTATCCTGGCGGTGGCGAGTTGCCGTTTGTTCATGAGTACGATTGCTGGATCCGCGCGAGACTGGGAACTGTGGGACCGGAACATCATGACATCTGGTGGGATCTCGAATCGGTACATGAGCAAGCTGCAGAGGTGTTTCACCGGATCGAGAGAGATGCACTCCCTTTCCTCGCACGATTTGAAACACGCGATGCGATCCTGCAACAGTGGAAGCAGGAGAATTCCGATGTCAGCAAGTTCGCTCGCAGCCGGCAGCAGACCGCGTGCGCCATCATCATGGCGATCCGGGGACGACGGGATGAGGCCAGATCAATACTCAGCGCGGCGCTTCGGCAGCTTGCAGATCACCCATCCGCACAGATGGTCCGTGGTCTCTTCGAGAAACTTGGATTGGGGGAGCCCGAATCCTAGGAAAAAGGGCGGACTAAGAAGTCCGCCCCTACGCAACTCGGACGGGGCATAGGCCCGTCGCCATACGAACTACTTCTTTAGCGACGACTGGTAGCGCTTGTTGATTTCTTCCCAGTTGACTACGTTCCACCAGGCTTGCAGGTATTCGGGGCGGCGGTTGTTGTATTTGAGATAGTAGGCGTGCTCCCAGACATCGTTGCCGAAGATGGGATGGAGGCCTTGCGAGATGGGGTTGTCCTGATTGGGCGTGCTGAGGATTTTCACTTCGCCTTTTGCGTCTCCCGCTAGCCATACCCATCCGCTGCCGAACTGGCCTACACCGGCGGCGTTGAATTTTTCCTGGAAGGTTTTGAAGTCGCCGAAGGTCTTTTTGATTACCTCGGCAATGGGGCCGGTGGGATCGCCTCCGCCCTTGGGCTTCATGATGTTCCAGAACATGCTGTGGTTGACGTGGCCGCCTCCGTTGTTGCGGACGGCGCCGCGGATATCTTCGGGGACGGCGTTCAGGTCGCGCAGGAGATCTTCCGGAGTTTTCTTGTGCAGCTCGGGATGCTTGTCCAGGGCCGCGTTGAGGTTCTTCACGTAGGCGGCGTGATGCATGTCGTGATGCAGATGCATCGTCTTTTCGTCGATGGTGGGTTCGAGCGCCGTGTAATCGTACGGCAAGGGGGGCAGTTCGTGCGCCATTTTCAGTTCCTCCAAAACTTGTGCCATTTTCGTTTTCCTCCAAAGCTTTAAAGATGCCGGGGTGCGGTTGAAGGATTCATGCGGGGCGGGCCTGGTTGTGCTGGCGGCCCCATACATTTGTAACATTTTAGTGGGAAAAAGCTGGCTCGGCGAGCAGTGCCGGATGTGAGGGCGTTTATGGCAGCAGAAAGAGCCGGCGTTCAGGGCCCAGCCCCTAAAAGGGGCGTTTGATACTGAAGAAGTTGCGGTATCGCTAAAGCGATACCCTGATACGAAACCTACGCCGCTATAATTCTCGTTCATCAACTGTGGTGGAATTCGGAGGGTCTTTGAAGGTTTTATTGCTGGAGAATATTAGCGGCGTGGCGGCTTCTCAGTTTGAAGAGGCGGGGTTCGTGGTGGAGTCGCTGAAGCGGGCGCTGGACGAGCGGGAGCTGAT
>JBEKFN010000452.1:0-5338 GCA_050013295.1 Terriglobales bacterium | reverse complement strand
GAAATGCTGTTGCGAATGACGAGCGCGAAAAGATAAGCGCCAAAGATGCCGAGCACGCTCCCGATGGCGGCTCCAATCAGGCGCTTCAGGCTCATCGCGCGCAACCTCCACTCGAACACGATGATGCCTGCGCCGATCAACAGACCGACGACGGCAGCCAGGTTTGAGGGTAGATTAAACGGACGAATAAGAAAGCAGACGACACCGACGACGATGACAAATAGAAGGCGTATGAATACGATGTCCACGAGCAAGACCTCTCTCGGGGAAGGCGCCGCTCAAGCGATTCCCGCCCCCGCCGATCGTTCAGGGCGGATGATATTAAGAGCCCTGCGCCAGCGTTCTATTTCACGGAGCTGTATGAAAAAATGTGCCCGTGCCCGGTCATAGCCGGGTTACTGTAAAAAATACCCTCCGAGTATACACCTGGGTAAATGGCCAGCCGGGTGAAGGGCGAGTCAGCAGGCTGTGGAAAACTCGTTCGCGACCATTTTCGGGTTGCGCACTTGCCGGTCAAACCCTGGAAAGACCCTCTGTGATCCCCTCCGCCACCCGGTGGTTAGCCCGATGCTCATTGTTCCAGCGGGGTCCCAGCGGACTCGTCCCCGCGCGCCAGTTGCGTAGTGCATCGCGATTGCGGCTACGTTAGACTGTTGGGTCATCTGGAGACATCCCCGTATGAACTGGCCGGGACAAGTCATACTGCTCGTCGCCATCTGCATTTCGCTGTTTCTGTTCTGGCGGAAGTTCGGCGCGGCGCTGCGCATCATCCTGGCATCGAAGCCGGAAGCCGACTTCCAACTGCGGCCCATTGGCCCGCGCATCCGCAAAGTGCTCTGGGAGGTGGCCGCGCAGGGACTGGTCATAGCTCAGAGGCCCCTGCCCGGCCTGGCGCATGCCTTTGTGTTCTGGGGCTTCTGCGTTTTCGCCTTGGTGACCCTCAACCACTTCGCCGAAGGATTCGGCCTGGCCTTCCTATCCCATGGCGGCTTCTCGCGTTTTTACTTCCTGTTTGCCGGCGTGTTCGCCGTGGCCGTGGCCATCTCGATCGCGGGGCTGGCCTTCCGCCGGTTCGTCATCCGGCCGAAATGGCTCGAGCCGCTGTCTCCTGAATCTGGCCTGATCGCTTTCCTGATTTTCGCGTTGATGATCACCTACCTGGCCAGGTTCTGGGTAACGGAAGGCAGCGCGGCGGCCTGGACATGGTGGTGGGCGCACACGCTGGTGCTCCTAACTTTTCTGCCACTGATTCCCGGTACCAAGCACATGCACCTCGTGCTGAGCCCGTTGACGGTGTTTCTGGAGCGCGACGGCTTCAGCCGCATCCCGCCGCTGGTGGGCGACGAGGATTTCGGCCTCGACACCGGTAAGGATCTGACCCGCATCACCGCTCTACAGGCCTACACCTGCGTCGAGTGTGGCCGTTGCACCGAACATTGTCCGGCCAACAACACGGGAAAGATTCTGAATCCGAAAGAAATCATTTTGGGCACACGTCATTATCTGCAAGAGTTCGGGCCGCAGAGCAGCGAATTGCTGCTGGGCAAACACCTTTCCATGGAAGCGGCCTTCCAGTGCACCACGTGCGGGGCCTGCGAGTTCCAGTGCCCGGTGGGCATCCAGCACCTGCCGTTGATCGTGGGCCTGCGGCGCGGCGCGGTGAATACCGGCAAGTGGGACAACAGTCATGGCGGCGAACTCTTCATCACGCTCGAGCGCCACGGTAATGCGCTGGGGTTCCCGCCCTCCGAACGCGAAAAATTCATCGACAAGAACGGCCTGCCGTACTTCGACGGAACCCAGGAATACTGTCTGTGGATGGGATGCCTGGGATCGTATGACCCGAATGGCCGCAAGATTCTGCTGGCGCTGGTCGAGTTGCTCCGTTACCTCGGCATCACCTTCGGCGTTCTGCGCCAGGAGAAGTGCAATGGCGATCCGGTGCGGCGCCTGGGCAACGACTATCTGTTCGGTGAATTGGCTCAGGGAAACCTGGAACAGATACGCGAGGCCGGCGTGAAGAAAATGGTTTCCATCTGCCCGCACTGCGTGCGCACCATCGGCGTGGACTGGAAGGAGCACGGCGGCAACATCCCGATCGAGCACCACACTGAATTGCTGGCCCGTTACCGCGACAAGCTGCCGCTCGACGGCGCCGCTCAAAAGAGCATGGTGTTTCACGACGCCTGCTACCTGGGGAGATATCGCGGCGTGTATGACGAGCCGCGCGAGGTGATTGCGCGCTATGGGCAGGTGGTGGATCCGCCGCGAGCGCGCGAACGCGGCTTCTGCTGCGGCGGCGGCGGCGGTTTAATGTTCCTGGGAGAAGAGTCGGGCAAGCGCGTCAACCTGGAGCGCGCCGAGGAACTGGTGGCAACGGGCGCAAGCGTGGTCGCCGCGGCCTGCCCATTCTGCAACTCGATGCTGCGCGACGGATTGGCGGCGATCACCGACACCCCGCCGGAGTTGCTCGACGTCGCCCAGATCGCGGCCGCAGCCATCGCGAAAACCATCCCGCAAAAGACAGTGGGTGGCGACTAAGGCGGAGATCAGGGTTAGCGGTCCCGGTCCTCGCGAATCAGAATGGTGCTATCGGAAAGAGTGCCTGCCCTCTGCCGGATTTTCTCGCGACGTTCGCGAATGCGCGCGACCAAGTCACGCGCCAGTTTTGAGGGCTTCGCCAGACTCCGGCTAGTCTTTGCAGAGTTACTGGCGGCGCGCTTGGATCCTCTTCGCATGGATAGCATTGTACGACGGTGGGAACCGCGTGGCACTGAAAACCTCCTTAAAGTGTCACGCACGGGTTTCCGCGATTGCCCCGCGAATTGCTCGTAACACCTCATCCATCTGGTTGGGCGTCCCAACGGTGATCCGAACACATCCGTCGCAGCCTGGGCTTGCCGAGAGGCCGCGGACCAGAATGCCGCGTCGCTGCATCGACTCCACGAATGTTTGTGCGGACGCACCTACTCGCACAAGCACGAAGTTCGTCTGGCTCGGCCAGAAGCGCAGGCCCAGCTCGTTGAACAATTGCGCCAGCCGCTCGCGACCCTGCTTCACTTGCGCTACGTGATCGCTTACGAAAGCCTGGTCGGCCAGCGCCTCTTCCATGCAAGCTAGCGCCGCGGCATTCACATTGAATGGCAAGCCGAAGCGCCGCAGGTAGCCCATCTGCTGCGCCGCGCCGGTCAACACCCCGAGGCGCAGGCCGGCGAGTCCATAGGCTTTGGAAAACGTGCGCGCGACGAACAGGTTCGGATGCAGCGCCAGGTCCGGGATCAGAGTTTCGCCGCAAAACTCGAAGTAGGCTTCGTCGATCAGCACGGCCGCGTCGGGCGCTGCTTCTGCAAGCCTCAACAAGTCTGCGCGCGGAGCCGCCAGGCCTGTGGGATTGTTGGGATTCGCGATCGCGATCACCCGGGTGCGCGGCGAAATCCGAGCCAGTAAATCGGCTACGGGAAGCGCCAGGTCTTCGCCCGACTGCAAACGCACCATCTCCGCCCCTAGCGCCTTGCCCAGCGTCGGGTACATTACGAACGTCGGGTCGGCAAAGAGCAGTTCGTCGCCCGCTCCAAGATAACTTGTAAAGAGCAGCGATAGCGCCTCATCGATTCCGTTGGTGAGCAACACCTGCTCGGGCGCGATGTGCAGGAAATTTGCTATCAGCCGCTCACCAACCTCGCGCTGCGGATACATCGAGAGCTCTGCCGCCGAGAGCGAGCGCAACCGCGCCAATACGCGCGGCGAACATCCGGCCATGCTCTCGTTGAGATCGAGACTCAGCCCCGCGCGGCTCGCGATGGGCGAGAGGTACGGACTCAAGCCGGCAATCAATTCCCGCGGCTTCAGCATAGGTTTCGCGTAAACGGAATGCGCGTAAACATGGACGCGATGAGTTTACTTCATGAATTCACGGGGCGCATTTTCATGTAGAGACGAGGCTTAGCGCGTCACGGACGCGGAAGCCGCGTCTCTGCTAATCATCATTTATCACGTCATCATTTATCACGTCATGATTTATCCCGCCTCGCATACCTCACCGCGGCAAAGATCACCGTGCAGATCGCGAAATCCACCAGCAGGCCCCAGTCTTCCTTGAAAAGCGTATGCCGCGCCACCGCGGGCAGATGTGGCATGAGCAGGAAATACATCGCGTTGCCTGTGAGCACGGACACGAGCGCGTCGAGAAAATTCTTCATCTTGATCCCGGTCCTGCCAACCCAGACTCCGCTCCTGCTAACATCGCTTGAGATGCTGGAACCGTCCACTCCAGTGCAGTACGTGAAAGGCATCGGCCCGCGCCTGGCCGAAGTCCTTGCCGCCAAGGATATTGCAACCGTTGACGATCTGCTGCACTACCTGCCGTTTCGCTACGAAGACCGGCTGAACCCGCGTTCAGTCGCCGAACTGCGCGCTGGAGAGATGGCGACGGTGATCGCCGAAGTCCGCAACTCGGGACTGTTTCGCACGCGCCGCATGCCCATCTTCCAGCTCACGGTCGGCCAGGGCCGCACTCGCCTGAAGTGTATCTGGTTCAATGCCGCCTATCTTCAGGGCCGCTTCCAGGCCGGACAGGTGGTGGCGCTCTACGGCAAGGTTGAAGAAGATCGCGAGGGCGAACTGCAGATCGTGCAGCCGCAGTTCGAGCTTCTCGGTGACATCAACGAAGAGGGCGGCGCCGGGGCGGCGGAAAAAGAGGCCGAAAAACGGGCAGCCGCCTCGCTCGAGATCGGACGGATTGTTCCGATCTACGAATCGACCGGCCAGGGCAAGCTTACGCCGCGCTGGTTCCGGCGCATTATCCGCGGGGCGCTCGAAAATTTGAACCCTAATCTTCCCGATGCAATCCCCGCCGCGGTGCGCGCACATCTGAGCCTGGTGTCTCCGCGCGAAGCGTTGTGGAAAGTTCACTGGCCCGATGCAGGCGAGAGTTTTGCCGACCTGCAATCGTCGCGCACGCCGGCGCATATAAGAATGATCTTCGATGAACTTTTTTTCATCGAGCTTGGGCTGGAACTCAAGCGCCGCGAGCAGAAGGCGCAAACCGGAATCGCCTTTCAGCTTAACGACGGCGTTCGCGAGGCGATTGAGAAGATACTGCCGTTTCATCCGACGGCGGCCCAGAAGCGAGTGCTGAAAGAAATCGCCGCCGACATGCAGACGCCCAGCCCCATGCGGCGTCTGCTGCAGGGCGATGTGGGATCGGGCAAAACGATCGTGGCCTTCCAAGCCGCGATCATCGCCATTGAAAATGGCTACCAGGTCGCGTTGATGGCGCCGACTGAAATTCTGGCGCAGCAACATTATTTTTCCGCTCGCCAGATTCTCGAACGCGCCG
>JBEKFN010000451.1:0-4296 GCA_050013295.1 Terriglobales bacterium | reverse complement strand
GATTGGGATGCCCATGCCTCCCGCACCTTGATCGCCGAGCCCCAGGATTCGTTCACCATCGCTGACCACGATGCATTTCACACCGTCGTAACGGGAATGACTCAGGATCTGATCGATGCGATGTTTATTCGGATAGCTGAGGAACAAACCTCGTGGCTTTCTCCATATCTCACTGAAGCGCTGGCAACCTTCACCCACCGTTGGCGTATACACTACGGGGAGCATCTCTTCGATATTGCGCAGCAAGAGCGCATAGAACAGCGTCTCGTTCGAATTCTGCAGGTCGCGGAGAAAGCTGTATTTATGGAAGGAGTTCGGCTGCTCCCGGAAGGCTTGAATCCGGCGATCAATCTGTTCATCAAGACTCCCCACATGCGGTGGCAATAAACCGTGCAGGCCAAATATATCGCGTTCGTGATCCGAGAAGGCTGTTCCCTTATTGAGACGCGGAGAATTGATCAGGCCATATCCCGAAAGAGAAATCTGGATGGTCTTATTGCTTGCTGTCTGCTGTAATTGCTCGTTCATTTCTATCCCCTTCCAAATCCGGTTTAGCTTCATCCTCTTCGAAGCTTCGCGATAAAGACCACGGAGTGATCCCGTTCCGCTTTACTCCAATACGACAAGCTCAGAGCTGGATAACATAGCGGCCTAACGCCGCGCTACGGATTGTTTGCAACCTGCGCATCTGGGGCCAGCCGCTTCAATTCAGTATGCCAGAGCCAGCGGGCCTATTTGGTTCGCGCAGCAACTCTTTCCCTCTGGTACCCTGCATACATTATGCGGCTTCACCATAGCGTGTTTTTCGTAGTCGCCCTAACCGGTTGCGTTTTCGCCCAAAATGTCAAACCACTTGTCGACCGCCTCGCCGCCCAGAACGCCCTTTTCGAAGAGCAGTACGAGTCCGATCTCCGCGACTTTCCTGAGCGTGCTACCGCCTTCGGCGACTACCGCTACAACGACCACCTCACCGAGTACTCACTCGCAGCCATCACCCGGCGCCACAACACCGACGAGGCCTTCCTTAGCCGGCTTGAAGCCATCCCGGGTACGGGCTTCTCCGACCAGGACCAGCTTTCCCGCGACCTTTTGGTTCGTGTTCTCCAGCAGCGCATCGCCGACTTCGATCTCAAAGAGTACGAGATGCCAATCAACCAGCAGAATGGCATCCATACCAGCCTCGCGGATTTACCGCTCTCTGTCCCCATCGACTCCGTCAAGCACTACGAGGACTACATCGCCCGTCTTCACCAGATCCCCCGCGTCCTCAGCCAGACCACCGAAGTCCTGCGCGCCGGCATGAAGGACAAGCTCATGCCCGTCCGATTCCTGCTGGAGAAGCTCCCCGTCCAGTGTCAGGGCATCATCGACGCCGACCCTTTTCTACTGCCGACAAAAAAATATCCCGCGAGCATCTCCCCCGAAGACCAGAGGCGCTTGACCCGGCAGATCACTGACGCGATCAACCTCGACGTCATCCCGGCCTACAAGAGCTTCGCTGATTTTCTGCGCACGGTATACGCCCCTGAGGGCCGTACTACACTGTCGGTCACCTCTCTCCCAGATGGCCAGAAGCGCTACGAAAACGATATCTACGCGCGGACCACCACCCGCATGACGCCGGACGAGATCCACCAACTCGGTTTCCGCGAGATCGACCGCATCCAGGCGGAGATGATGGTTATCGCCAAGAAGGAGGGCTTCGCCGACCTTGCCTCTTTCCGGGCCTCACTCAAGACCAATCCCAAATATATTCCGACCTCTGCCGAGCAGATCCTGGACGATTTCCGCCACTACATCGCACAGATGGAGCCGAAGCTTCCGCAGCTCTTCACCTTGCTTCCGAAATCGCCGGT
The DNA here is from genome assembly GCA_050013295.1 of Terriglobales bacterium. Lineage (GTDB taxonomy): Bacteria > Acidobacteriota > Terriglobia > Terriglobales > Acidobacteriaceae > Acidiflorens. Next base: position 2,440 of record JBEKFN010000451.1, on the reverse strand, counting down.
CACCGTCGAAGCCATACCCGCCTTTCAGTCTGCCGCTGCGACCCACTATGTTACCGGCACTCCGGATGGCAAGCGCCCCGGCCGCGTCGTCGTGGCCACCTCCGACTTTGCGCGGCGCTCGCTCATCAACGACGAAGCGATCGCTTACCACGAGGGCATCCCCGGACATCACATGCAGTTATCGGTGCAGCAGCAGCTCACCGGGCTGCCCAAGTTCCGCCTCCATAGTCTCGGATTCAACGCGTACCTCGAAGGCTGGGCCCTGTACGCGGAGCAACTCGGCAAAGAGGTCGGCTTCTACCAGGATCCGGTTTCGGACTTCGGCCGCCTTTCCTCTGAACTTTTCCGCGCGGTGCGTCTGGTCGTCGACACCGGAATCCACTCCAAAGGTTGGACCCGCGATCAAGTCGTGGACTTCTTCCGCAAGTCCGACGCGGTCGACGAGCCCAGCATACAGTCCGAGACCGACCGCTACATCGCGTGGCCCGCACAAGCCCTCAGCTACAAGCTCGGGCAGCTCAAGTTCCGCGAACTCCGCGAGCGCGCCCAGAAAGAATTGGGGCCCAAGTTTGACATCCGCACATTTCACGACGAGATGCTCGACGGCGGAACCCTCCCTCTCGATCTCCTCGACGCACGCGCGGACAAATGGATCGCACAACAAAAATCAAAGTGACGTGCTGGGAAATAGCTCTTAAGGAAACAAGCTGTTGCGTTCGTTCCCTCGCCGTCTCTTACGTCCGGCATGTTGTCAACAAATTGTCAAATTGATGTCACTTTCTTCCCCGAAATGTGCCATTAACCCGATATCAGGCTAGAGTTTAGGGGTATGATTCAGGGCAATTACGGCGCGGGGGTGGTGGTGACCAAAAACATATCTTCAGCGACGACGACGATGGACGCGGTTCCGGCTGGTGCGGAGCGGATACTGGTGATCGAGGACGATCGTGCCGTGCAAAAAGCTCTAAAGCGATTGTTTGAAGCCGAAGGCTTTGCGGTGGATATTGCGGGGAACGGCGCAGCGGGTCTGGAGATGTTTCGGACGGCGGCGCCGTCCGTGCTGGTGCTGGACTTGAGCTTGCCGGGGACGCCGGGGCAGGACGTGTGCCGGGAAATCAGCCAGGCAGCTCCCTCGCTGCCGATCGTCGTCCTCAGTGCGCGAACGGAAGTGATGGACAAGGTACTGCTGCTGGAGTTGGGCGCGCATGACTATGTGACGAAGCCCTTCAGTCCGCGGGAACTTCTGGCGCGGGTGCGGACGGCGATGCGGCGGTCGCAATCGCTGCGGACTCCGCTGACCGAGACTTTTACGTTTGGCGATGTGAAAGTCGATTTCACGAAGATGGAATTGTGGCGGGAAGGGAAGCTGGTGCCGCTGACTTCGCAAGAGTTCAAGGTGCTGAAGTTCATGATCCAGAACGCGGAGCGCGTGTTATCGCGTGAGGAGTTACTCAACCACGTTTGGGGCTATCGGAATTATCCGAGCACGCGGACGGTCGATAATCACATCCTGCGACTGCGGCAGAAGCTGGAAAAGGATCCCGCGAACCCCTTGCACTTTCGCACCGTGCACAGTTCGGGATACAAGTTTGTGCCGTAAGCGAAGCGAGGTCAGAGGTAAGAGGTCAGATTGCAGAGGTGAAAATCACAGCGGCTTTACCTCTGCAATCTGACCTCTCACCTTTGACCTTTTATAGCCTATTTCCTGAAACCCCTTCGAGGTTTGACCATGGGCGGAATTCGGTTGCGGACCAAGTTCCTGTTTTCCATGGTGGCGGTATCGGCGGCATTAACGTTCACCACGCTGCTGGTGGTGCGGCGCACGGTACAACAGGAGGTGCGCCTCGGAATCCAGCGCGACCTGCAGAATTCCGTTTCCGCATTCCGCAACTTTCAGAAGCAAAGGGAAGTCACGCTCGAGCGTTCGGCGGCGCTCTTGGCCGACCTGCCGAATGTGCGGGCGCTGATGACCACACACGACCCGGCTACGATCCAGGACGCATCGCGGGATTTGTGGCAACTGGCGGGCAGCGATTTGCTGCTGCTGGCCGATTCTTCCGGCAAGGTGATGGCGCTGCAGGCCACTCCGCCGGAGATCACGGTTCATCAGGCACAGGATTTCTTCCCGCAGGTGGTGTCGCGCGACGAGACGCGACACTGGTGGTATGTCGAAGGCCACCTCTACGAAGTTTTTCTCCAGGATATTTATTTTGGTCCGGCGAGCGGGCGTCAGGTTCTGGGATACCTGCTGCTGGGTTACGAAATTGACGACCGCGTTGCGCGCGACCTGAGCCGCGTAGCCGCCAGCGAAGTAGCGTTTCGCTATGGAGACGTGATCGTGCGCAGCACCCTGAAGCCTGCCCAGGAATCGGAGTTGCTGCGCGTGGCGCCGAGAACTACCGCGGGAGGCTCGCCGCAAGGGGATCAGATCTGGCTGGGC
>JBEKFN010000450.1:0-5429 GCA_050013295.1 Terriglobales bacterium | reverse complement strand
TGGGCGGCGGCGCTACCGGCGTTGGCGTTGCCATTGACGCCGCGGCGCGTGGGTACGATGTGCTGCTGCTGGAGCAGAGCGACTTCGGCAAAGGCACCTCCAGTCGCAGCACCAAGCTGGCACACGGCGGCGTGCGCTACCTGGAGCAGGGCAATATCGGCCTGGTCATGGAAGCGCTCAAGGAGCGCGGACTGCTTCTGCAAAACGCGCCCCACATCGTGCACGATCTAGCGTTCGTTGTGCCGAACTACGACTGGTGGGAGGCTCCATTCTACGGTCTCGGCTTGAAGCTGTATCAACTGCTCGCCGGTAAGTACGGGTTTGGCGTCTCGCGCATTCTTTCCAGGGAAGAGACGCTCGAACATCTGCCCACACTGAAGACCGAAGGCCTGCGCGGCGGCGCCGTTTACTACGACGGACAATTCGACGACGCCCGGCTGCTCATCCACATGGTGGCCACCGCTTTCGAGCAGGGCGCCACGTTGCTGAACTATGTCGAGGTCACGGGACTGACGAAAGACGCGCAGGGATTTGTAGATGGTGTCAGCGCACGCGATGTCGAAACGGGCAACGAATTTCGCGCGACTGCGAAGGTTGTGGTCAACGCCACCGGCGCTTTCTGCGACCTGCTTCGGCTCCGGGCAGAGCCTTCCGCCGCGCCCATGATCGCGCCCAGCCAGGGCATTCACCTGGTCTTCGATTCGAGTTTCTTGCAGGGTGAAAGCGCGGTCATGGTTCCACACACCAGCGATGGCCGTGTGTTGTTCGCGATTCCGTGGCACGGTCACACGCTGGTCGGAACGACCGATACGCCCATTGCTGCCGCAACGCTCGAGCCGGTCGCCATGGAGCAGGAAATCGAATTTATCCTCGCGACCGCCGGGCAATATCTGACGAAAGCACCTAAGCGCGACGATGTGTTGAGCGTGTTCGCCGGCATCCGGCCGCTGGTGAGCGCTACGGGCGTCGCCAGCGGCGTGGTCAGGACTGCGGCCCTGTCACGCGATCACCTCATCAACATCGACCGCTCCGGTCTGGTCACTGTCTGCGGTGGAAAATGGACGACCTATCGGCATATGGCCGAGGATTGCGTCGATCAGGCGGCAACGCTTGCGCAGTTGCCGGAAAGACCGTGCGTGACGCACCACCTGCACATCCACGGCTTCACTGATGTTACGAAAAACGACGCCACGAAAGAAGACGCGGCGAAACAATTCGGATCGCTGGGCGTCTACGGGTCGGACGCCTACGAGATTCGCAAACTCATCGCAACTGACGCTCGGCTCAGCGAACCGCTGCATGCGGCGCTGCCCTACGTGAAGGCGGAGGTCATCTGGGCAGCGCGACACGAAATGGCCCGCACCGTGGAAGACGCGCTCGCCAGGCGCACCCGCGCGCTGTTCTTGAATGCACGCGCAGCCCTCGCCATGGCGCCCGCCGTCGCGGACTTGATGGCTTCAGAACTGGAGTGGGACGAGGCTACCCGGACGAAACAGTTGGCTGCGTTTCGCGACGTTGCTTCGAACTACGTGCTTCGTCCTTAGAGTCCGCCCCCAAGAATTCCCGAGTGCTTCCCTGTGCCGCCTGTGCCCCCCTGTGTTTCAGGCTTTCTCGGTTACCGCGGCCGGAGTTGCGGATGACACCGGCAGCGCTCATACTCCGTCCATGACAGTCAAAAATGCGGCGTTGCTAGCCCTGGTCGGGACGACTCTGATAACAGCTCTTTTGCTCTGGAGGTTCGTCTTCAACTTTCTCAATGTCTTGCGGGATTTGGTTCCCGCGGTCGTGCTGTTCTCGTCGTTCATTGAGGCGTTTGGTTGCTTCTGCGTGGCGGTCTTCTTTTACGTGTTCCATAGAGCGCAGTCGTAAAGAGCGGCGGGTGGCCCAGCCTTCCGCTTGCACAACCAAGCAGTGGGTGCCTCAATTCTTCGCGCTTTTCGCGAAGGGTGGGCGGAGGTCCGATCGCACGATGGGCCCACGCCGGGTGCGCCACCCATCGTCATCGCGCTATGCCGGAGGCGCTTTCTCTCCCGTCGTAACAAACATGTCAAGGACTTGCTCGTTCAGCATCTCGGCGAGCTTCTTGGCGTCCTCGACCTGCGTGCCTCGAAGCAGGTCAAATCCAAACGATACTTCCCTCAGCACCGGAATGGTGTCGCGGTAAAGTTGTACAGCAATGAAAGGCTTTCCATCTTTCGCTTGCTGAACTGTAAAACGGCAGGCGCTACGGTCGGTTTTCTTTTCCGCCATATCGCGCAGTATAGAACGGAACCCGTCACCAATCCCGAAGTTCGTGCCGCGCTGCCTTTCGGCGAGAACGCTGTCGTCGGGAATTGCGGGGACCATGGCCGCGAACCAATCCGGCCTGCAATGGTCTACGGTACGCAACCTGGCGATGGCATGGGTGCTGACGCTGCCGGCTTCGATGGTGCTGGCGGGTTTCCTGTTTTGGGGGTTCCGGCAGGTGTTTTGGAACGGCAGGCAAAACAAACCAAGCAGAGACCATTGCAGCGTAAGCATGCTCCATAAAGTATCGCGAAGAGAACGGCCCAGAGGGGCAAGACTCTCGATGTGCCAGTTCAGGCTGAGGCGGGACATGGCAGTTTCCCGTTTTTTCTGTGTACGCGCGGGTCTGCCCCACTACACTTGAACAGATAGAGCCATGAGGAAGAGCCTGCCGTTGACGCTTCGCCACGCTATGTATAACCTGCGTGGCGGCTTCTTGATCCGCCCGCTGACCATCGCGGTGGCGCTGGGTTGCGCGGGCGCGTTCCTGTCGTGGTTGGAAGAGGAGTTTCCGGTCACCAGCACGTGGGTGCCCACCGTCCTATTCCCCTCGCACGCCGACCCGCAAGTCGCTCAAGTCATTCTGGCGGGCATCGCCGCCTCCATCATGACGGTGGTGTCGATCGTGTTCGCCATCCTGCTGATGACGCTCACCCTGGCATCGATGCAGTTCTCCCCGCGCATCATCGTCAGCTTTTCCAGGGACCGCGTGACGCAATGGACGCTCGGTATCTTCCTCGGCACTTTCTTGTACTGCATGGCGGCGCTTCCGGCGGCGCGCTCGCTCCCTCAGGCCTTCGCGCCAGTGGCCACCGTCCTGGGCGCGATGGCGATGGCGCTGGTCTGCGTCGGTTTGCTGCTCTTTTTCATTCACCACATCTCGCAGGCCATCAGCGTGAATCACATCGTCGACAGAATCGCGGAAGAAACCGAAGCCGTGATCGATGAGATTATGCCTTGGCCACACTTGCTGAACCACCATGTGAAGGATGCTGAGCCGCTCCGACCCAACCCGAGCGAGGTGGCCGTCTTGAGCCATGATTCCGGCTACATCCGCTTCGTGGATACGCGACGCCTGGTAGCCCTGGCGAAGCACTATCACGTTACTATCCGCGTTCTACGCCGGGTCGGCCACTTCGTTCCGGCGGGAATCCCGCTGATGATGGTCTCCAAGGGGAACCGTCTGCCCCCCGAAGGAACCGCCGAGCTGCTGGCGGCATTCGACTTCGGCCCGACCAGAACCTTGCAACAGGACGTGGAGTTTGGCGTCCTGCAGATTGTCGACGTTGCCTTGAAGGCGATCTCGCCCGCGGTCAACGACCCTACCACCGCCATTAATTGTATCGATCAGTTGAGCCGCATCCTGATCCGCTTCGCGTCCCGAGAGCCGCCGGAGGATCTGCTCTACGATCCGCCGGGCATCGTTCGCGCCAGCATTGGATGGATCCACTTCGAGCGCCTGCTGGAGGCAGCCGTGGAGCAGATCCGCATGTATGCGAAGACGGACGTGGCGGTCAGCTTGCGGTTGCTGCGAGCCCTCGGTGACATCGCCGCTTCGACGCCCGATGCGGAATTTCGCCGGATACTCGTCGAGCAGGGAATGCGGACGGTGGCAGGCTGCGCCGAAAAGCTGGGGGAAGAGGAACTGAGAGAACTGCGCGCTCGCCAAGCGGCGCTGGAGAGCCTCATCGCGATCTCGCAGCCGTAGACTTCAGCGGGTCTCATCCCTTTGGCTGGAGAGGTGGCGGACACGTGTAGTTAGTGTAATCGCGATATTTCGCCAATTGACAGTCTTGCTTTGCGCTGCGGCTCTTGGGTCCGTCTCCCCAGGACACGGCGTTGCGCTCGCTCGCACCTCGACGGGTGGGGCTGGAAAAAATTCTGGGGAACAGACTGGTGGTGCTCAGATGAGCAAGGCGAAAGCGTAAACGCGCCGGGTTGGAAGTCCGAGTCATTATGGCGCAGTGTAAGGTTCTCCTCACTGTCTGTCCCCGATGACTACTTCAAGCAGCTCGATGTCTGTCCCAGACGTCTACCTCAAGCTCGTACCGGCTCTTCGACCCTACCTCCACCAAATAACGGGAGTCGTGGGGGTTGCATCGTGGAGACGGGATATCCGTAAGGGGATATTCCATGACTCTCTGTCCCTTATCTACGCAGTTGGGACAGAAAACGTTTCGTTCCAGAAGCCAGTAAGCTTTGGCGTGTGGCCTGGGGCTCGCAGCGATTCTCTGGGCAACCTGCTCCGGGCTGTTCAGCCACCCGCTCAGTTCCTCGGTTCCGTCCTCGCGGACAATTCTGACCTGATATTCACTACCGTGGTTGTGCGCCATGTTTTTTCTCCCTAGCGCTAGGATGGGTTTGGAGGCTCCATTTCAAGCGTACCCCGCCCTGAAAATACTGTATGTTTGGCATCGAACAATTACTGAACCGGAATCTCCTTTTTGACCTCGGAAACGACGCCATTCTACCCCCATCTCGCCTGCTCGCGAATCCAAGGCGGTCAGCGAAGTGATCTGAGCACCTTGACCTGACCGGCGAATTTTGCACCAGGGGAAAAGTTAGAGAAACTGTTACGAAAGGAGCTGGAGCATGGCGAGGAAGAAACACAGTCCTGAGCAGATCGTCGCGATCCTGCGGCAGATCGAAGTCGAAGTAGCCAACCACAAGCCCACCGGGCGGTGGACGGTGTGCTTATGGACGAGTACGGCAAGCCTGTCGTTGACGCAAGCATAAGAGCCTATCCGGCAGACCGAGGGTTTATATTTGCACATGGTTCGGGAGTTGACGTGAAAGGCACCTTCACCTCCGGCATCACTTAATAGAATCCGTCCGGGCTGGGTCATGTTCGGTCAAGAAACAGCCGTCAAATTCTTTTGTGATGAAAGTATCATCAGAGAACTTGAGAGTGATTTTGTAGTTGAACTTCCATTTGTTCCTTCTTTCCGGGTGGAGAGTCAGCGTAACGCTCCCGTTCGCGACTTCTCCTTTCGTTGGGCTGCCCTCGACCTGTAACGTGACGGTGTGGGTAGAATTCTTGTTCCAACGGCCTTCATTGCCTTCGGACTTGGCGACTTCATGCCCGTCATTGGTCTTGACGTAAACATCCAATTTGGTTTGTTGATCTTTATTGTCCGTGGTCG
>JBEKFN010000449.1:0-5537 GCA_050013295.1 Terriglobales bacterium | reverse complement strand
CGATACGGTGCGTCTTTCCCGTATAAAACAGGATGCGCTCCGTCGTCGTGGTCTTCCCGGCATCGATGTGGGCCATGATGCCGATGTTCCTGCAACGTTCTAATGGGACTGTTCTGGGCACGGCTCTTAACTCTTTCTAGGGCTCCGAAAATAGCTTCTAGCTGCTGGCTCCTAGCTAGTAGCTAGCAGCTAGTAGCGCCTTTTACCACCGGTAATGCGCGAATGCCTTGTTCGCTTCCGCCATACGATGCACGTCTTCTTTCTTCTTGATGGCCGCGCCTTTGCCATTCGAGGCGTCGAGCAACTCGTTCGTCAATTTCTCGATCATTCCCTTTTCACCGCGGCCGCGCGCATAGCTCACGATCCAGCGGATCGCCAGCGACGTCCTGCGGTCCGGACCCACTTCGATCGGCACCTGGTAGTTCGCGCCGCCCACCCGCCGCGTCTTCACTTCCAGCAAGGGCTTGGCGTTCTCGACCGCCTTCGTGAACAGCTTCAGGGCTTCGTCGCCGCCCTTTTCTTTCAACTTCTCGAGCGATTTATAGAAAATGCCCTCGGCAGTCGACTTCTTTCCCTGCCACATCATCGAGTTGATGAACTTCGTCACCAGGTCCGATCCGTAGATGGGATCGGCCTCGACCGTCCGCTTTGGGGTGTGTCCTTTTCTTGGCATGTTCCGTTAGCTCTCAGCTTTCAGTTTTTTGTTTTGCCGCGGTCACTGGCAACTGACCACTGACCATTGGCAACTGATTTACGCTTTCTTGGCGCGTTTCGTGCCGTACTTCGAGCGCCCCTGGTTACGGCCCGCGACGCCGGTTGCGTCAAGGGTTCCGCGCACCACGTGGTAACGCACGCCCGGCAGATCCTTCACGCGGCCCCCGCGGATCAGCACAATCGAGTGCTCCTGCAGGTTGTGGCCGACGCCCGGGATATACGTCGTCACCTCAATTCCATTGGTCAGGCGAACGCGCGCCACTTTGCGCAGCGCTGAGTTCGGCTTTTTCGGCGTCTGGGTATACACGCGCGTGCACACGCCGCGCTTCTGCGGACACGATTGCAGAGCCGGACTCGCCGTCTTATAGCGGGTCCGCTCGCGGCCAAATTTCACCAGCTGATTAAAAGTAGGCACTCTTGCCACTCCCAGACGCGGCACGCCGCGTCTCTACTGCACATTTTCATAACCCACGGTCGTAACACACGATCCCGTAGAAACGGGGCTTGCCCCGTCTCCGCACACTTCTCTCGCGCGAAAGACGCTTAAGAGACGCAAACTGCCCTTCGTCTCCAGGTCTGGCACAGGCTGTAGCGCCCAGCCATACTCTCCCGCGCAGCATTACTAATGCCGGGGAGAATTCGTTCAGTTCCCGCTCAGGCTAAATCGCCGACGACGGTGACGCCACGCCTCACCCGGTCAGGTTCGGAGGCGTTCCGTTTCGTCTGCTTTCCCCCTGCATAGCCTCGCGTGACCCCAAGCCTCTACTAGGCCCGGGCGCAGAGATTTTCGCAGGACGTTTCAGCGAGGGCGTCCCCGATTCCAATTCCAACCGGGTACGTATTTCTTCAAAGCTCAGCCAAGATTTTCCCGGAGCCTGTCGCCAGCGCAGGCTGCGCATCCGACAGGACTGCCGTACACAGGCAAGCCAGACTTAACTCGCGGAACCGTTTGATAATAACAACTACCTTGCACATCGTCAACCGGTGTTCGACGCATCTTAAAAAAGCAAGGTTTCAAGGTCTCAGGGTCGCTGGTGGAGAGCCAAGCGTCCACCGTCCGGCTGGACGGGCGAGACGCACCGTCGCTCCATTGGATCAGGGGCTCAGACGCCCGCAAGCGCCTTTGTCGGAAACTTTGAAACTCTGAAACCTTGAAACCTTGCACTTTACCTTCTACACTGACAGTTTTCCGCCCGACCACATTATTATGCTCGCGCCTGGCAAACGGACGCGAGGAGGGTTCATGCATCGTTGCGGTTCCGGTTTTCTACTTACCTTGGCCATCGCCTTCGTCGTCGCCCTCACCGGTTGCCTCGGCAAGAGCAGCACCAACCTCGGCAACGGAGGCGTGCAAAGTGTTACGCTGAGCCCCGCCAGCACCTTCTCCCTCGAGGTGGGTGGCACCCAAGTCTTTGGCGCCAGCGGCAAGGACGCCTCCGGCCACGCCGTCTTCGGCATTAACATTCAATATGTTGTCGGAGTTCCGCCTGGCACGATCACCCCGCCGCCGCTCACGATCACCGCCAGTGGGAACGCTTGCGCCGGCACCTGGGACCAGACTGGCAGCCAGTGCAGTGGCGGCAATCCTGGGATCGCCACCGTAAGCGCTGTCATCAATGGCGTCTCCAGCCCGACCACTACCGTCTACGTTCACCCGCACATCGATAGCATTACGATTAAGAACGCTGAGACCCAACCACCTCTCTATGACTGCTTCTCGCAGGGTCAAACCTGGAACTATGCGGCCATCGCCAACAACATCACCTCTGGGGACATCACCAGCAGCGTCGGCCCCATGACCTGGTCGTCGAGCAATAGCGGTGTGGTCACCACAACTCCCACCGTGCCCGCTGGCCAGCCCAACGTGCTCAATCAGGTTCAGGTCACCGCCAAATCCCCCGGCATCACCAATCTTGTGGCCAGCGTCTCCGGGGTCAGCAGCAACCCCTATCCCCTCACCACCTGCCTGATCCAAGCCATCTACCTCCAGATCGGAGGCCAGAACCAGGCAGGAAACTCAATCGCCGTAAACAACGGCGCCAGCATACCCATCACCGCCATCGCGGTCGATACGTTGTGCGGCGTCGCCAATAACACCCCCCTGACCAGCGCGCCCCTCACCTGGAGCACGACCAATCCTGAAGTGGCGGCCTTCAGCACCGCCAGCAGCAGCGCGGTGACCAACAATGCTACCGCTCGCGACAATCTCGGCGGCACCACCCTCTTCGCTTCCTGCACTCCTCCGTCCTGCAATATCGGAGTTCTACCCAGCCTCCCCATCTACGCCACCGACTACAACGCGACCGCCCCCCCCACCAAATGCCAGCCGCCGAACGTGACGAACGCTTATGGCGCCATCTCCGTTCAGGTTACTTCTACCGCCAAAACGCCGCCCACCTATACCGCCTGGGCGGCAACCACCGACTGCGGGGACGCCCTCGGCTGCACCAGCGCGTTGTTCGCGGTGACCCCTGGAACCACCCCCATCAACTCCATCGTATCCATCGTAAACGTGCCCCGCACTCCCAATTCCATGATGTTTAACCATCTGTCGTCGTCGCGCCTCTACCTCGGAAGCGACCAGGGTCTGATGTACCTGGATGTCACCGCCAAGAGCGGCTCGACCGTTTCTGAGGTCTCCAACGTCACGACACCGTGCAACATTGCCTTGTGCGGCCGAGTGCTCACCATCTCCAACGATGGCAAACTGGTGGTCGTTTCCGACACAGTGTCCACTCCTAGCCAGGTCTACATCTACAATGGCAGCGCCGTCGCGGACCTCATCATCCCCGGCGAAACCGCCACCGCCGCCGCCTTCTCTCCCGATCAGCTAAAACTCTTCATCCTTACCAACGCCGGCAATATGTACGTCTACTCCACGGTGGACTCGCTAACCTCGGTGCCGATCGCGACCTCAGCGACCGACGTCAAATTCTCGGCGGATGGCAGCTTCGCCTACATCGCGGGAACACCCGCGCCGGGAACTTCGATTTCCGGCTTCGCTACCTGCAATCCCCAACTTCCCCAGGGCAGCCTGGGCTTTGTGACCACCCCCGGCATCCCGACTCAAATTTTCCCCTCGCCGGACGCGCAGCACGTAATCGCGATTGATCCGCCGAACATTGACATTTTCACGGCCTCCGACAAGCAGAATCCTCTGCTGGATGGTCAGTTCACGTGTAATGATCCGTCCGTGACTTTCAGCGGAGTGCAGTCCTTCAACCTCGGCCAGGGCAATTTCACTCCTCTCTATTCGCAGCTCGTGGCCGACGGCACCGAGCTCATCATCGTCGCCAAGACTATTCCCGCTGTACTTCTCTTCAACGTGGGTAGTGGGACCACGACTTCCATCCCGCTCGTCGGCGGCAGCACCCCGCTCTCCGCCTCCGCTTCCACCGACGGAAGCCAGGTCTACGTCGCCGCCTGCGATGTGTATGACGGAACAACCTGCACCGCTGGCTCCGTGCACATCGTTTGCACCGGCGCCTGCACCAAAGGTCAGGGCGACTTCCAGCAGGTCCCCTATGCCAACATCAACGACGTCAACAACCCCAACATGTGCAATAGCCAGGGCGGCACGGCACCGCTCTGCCTCCCCAACTTAGTCGCCATCAAGCCCCAGTGATCGAAGACGGTTTTACTGCCAGCTGAGCTGACAGCTAACATGGATTTTGGCTGACGGTGTGCGCCGGGAAGTGGTGCACACGAAAAATGGACCACCTGACTTGCAACTGAAAGCTGACAGTCTGAGAGCTGACAGCTTTTCTACGGCCCTACCTCTTTCCCCACACTATCCAGCACACCATTGATAAACTGCACCGACTCCGGCGTCGAAAACTTGCGCGCAATTTCGAGCGCCTCATTAATCACCACCGCGTGCGGCGTCGCCGGATACCCCAGAAACTCGGCCACCGCTCCCCGCAGCACATTGCGGTCCACCGTCGCCATCCGGTCCATGCGCCAGTGCTGCGTGTGCTTCCCAATCAGCCCGTCGATCTCCACCAGCCGGTCGCTGGCCAAGCGAAACAGATCGTCGGCGAACCCGCGCACTTCGTCCTCCACGTTGCTGCGCTCGGCCCAGAACGTCTTCCGGACCAACTCCGGCGTCTGCTTCCCCATGTCCGCCTGAAACAGCATCTGCAGAACCAGTTCGCGGGATTTGCGTCGAGTGCCCATGAGTCGTCGTTCGCTATTCGTCGTTCGCTATTCGCTATTAGTGTATAAGCTGGATTGCACGATGAGAGGAGTCAACGCTTCGCCTTGTTGCGCTTGCTTTTGGTTTTGCTTTTGCGAACAGCGAGCGACGAACGACGAACGACAGTTTCCTTCAGATTCGCCATCTCCACCGCCGCCAGCGCCGCCTCCAATCCCTTGTTGCCCATCTTCAACCCGGCGCGATCAATCGCCTGCTCTAGGGTCTCGCACGTCAGCACTCCAAACGCATGCGGCACTCCAGTCTCCTGCGCCGACTGCCCAATCCCCCGAGTCACCTCGTTCACAAGCACGTCGTAATGCGGCGTGTCGCCGCGCAGCAGGCAGCCAATGCAGATGATCGCATCGTACTTCTTGGTTTCCGCGAGCGTGCGGGCGGCGGAGGGAATTTCAAACGACCCGGGAACGCGGACCAGCGCGATGTCGTCGTTCGCCGCGCCGGCGCGGCGCAGGCCATCGAGAGCTCCCTGCAGCAGCCGTTCGGTAATGAAAGAGTTGAAGCGCGAGACCACGATGGCAAAGCGCTTTCCCGCCGCGCTCAGTTGCCCTTCGATAGTGGCCCCAACCTCCTCGGGCCGGCCATGAATTGTGAGGACGATTTCCCCCGGCAA
>JBEKFN010000448.1:0-7308 GCA_050013295.1 Terriglobales bacterium | reverse complement strand
TCATCGCGCGGAATGTTGTACGCGGCGCGGATGGCCGCGAACATTTCCGCCTGCTTCACCGTGTCAACTCCGAGGTCGGCTTCGAGGTCGAGGTCCAAGTCCAACATATCTTGCGGGTAGCCGGTCTTTTCCACGACCAGCGCCAGGATGCGCTCTTTCACGGAATCTCCAACGCCGTCTTTCGGAGTGACGGCGGGAGGAGCGGCGGCAGGCGCCGGAGCGATGGGCTTGATCTCTTCCGCTGCCTTGGGTGTCGCCGCAACCGGGGCCGCGACCGCCAAGTCGGGACGCCTCTCATTTACGAAGCGGATCACATGCGCCAGCGTGGGGTAGTCGCGCAGCTTCACATTCTCATCGCGCGGAATGTTGTACGCGGCGCGGATGGCCGCGAACATTTCCGCCTGCTTCACCGTGTCAACTCCGAGGTCGGCTTCCAGGTCGAGATCCAAGTCCAACATATCTTGCGGATAGCCGGTCTTTTCCACGACCAGCGCCAGGATGCGCTCTCTCACGGAATCTCCCGTGCTGTCCTTCGCAGCAGCGGCCAGAGGAACGGCCGTCGGAGGAGGAGCAGCCGCGGTTGCCGGAGCGATAGGCTCGGTCTTTTCCGTTGCCTTCGGTCTTGCCGCAACCGGGGCCGCGACGGCCAGGTCGGGACGCTTGTCATACACGAACCGGATAACGTGCGTCAATGTCGGATAATCCCGCAGCTTGCGGTTTTCGTCGCGAGGGATGTTGTAGATCTCGCGGATGCCCGCGAACATCTCGGCCTGCTTGACCGTGTCAACTCCGAGGTCTGCTTCGAGGTCAAGGTCCAAGTCCAACATATCTTGCGGATAGCCGGTCTTTTCCGCGACCAGGGCCAGGATGCGCTCCTTCACGGGGTCGCCGGCGTAATCCTTGTTGGAAGGTGTTGGCGTGCTTGCCGATGTGGTGACTTTGACTTCACTTTCCGTCTTCGCGGCGGGTGGCGGCGGTGCCGGTACAGGGGGCGCGGTTACAGCGGCTTGCACCTTCGCCGGCGGCGGGGGGGCCGCGCTCACGGGCACTGTTGCTGGCTTCGTATCCGGCGGTCTCGTATTAACCACTGGTGCGGGCGCCATTGCCTGGGGCGTTGGCACTGGTGCCGCGGCTCGCAATTCGGAAGCAGGTTCCTCGATCCGTGCCGCTCCTTGGTCATGCACTTGGTCACGCACCTGATCACGCACCCGGAGCGTGCGATGGACCACTTCCAAATCGGCGGCCGGACGGCCGGCCATACGGCTGAGCCAGGCGTTCCAGGCGTTCGGGTCAACCACGCGATAGGCATAGCCCAGCGCATTCGGATTCCTGCGGACGCCGTCCTTCGTCGTTATCCAACGCAGCAGCGTCATACTGATCTGCGAGCCGAATCCGGCACCCAACCGCAACGCGTACTCCACCGGGTAAGCGCCGCCCTTCGACAAGTTCAGTGTCCCCAACTCTGGATCAACTTCCTTGAAGTTGGCCACCGGCGGCACCACTCCCGTTTCCAGCGCTTTCACCGCCAGGACATCTTCCACGCCAGCACCCATCGCGTGGCCGGTGAGGCCCTTGGTGTTAGCGATCACAATCTTGTCCGCACCGTCACCAAAAACGTGACGCAGCGCATGGATCTCCGCCGCAGCACTGCCGCCGCGCGCGGGGGTGTAGGTTTCGTGAGAGATGAAAACCGTTTGCGGAGCGATCTCATGACGGCGAATGCCGGCGCGAGCTTCCGCTTTGCTCACCAGATCTTCCATCACCTGGCTGATGTGATGCACGTCGAGACGAGTGCCGTGAAACGCGCTATTGGCGGTCACCGCGCTCAAAACTTCGCAGATGGGTTGGATGCCCCGTTCGCGGGCTGACTCCGCGCTCTCGACCACGAGGCCAGCGGCGCCCATGCCGATGATCATGCCGTGACGGCGGCGGTCGAAGGGAAGGGCGGCTTCTTCGATCACTTCGTCGGTGGCCGCTGCTCCGCTAGCCAGAAAGCCGGCGCCCATCCATCCGATCAGGTTGTCGGTAGTGATGTCGTCGGAGGCGACCACGATCACGCGGCGGCAACGCCCCGCATGGATCCAGTCCTCGGCCAGCGCCACGCCTTGTGTGGTGCTCGCGCAGGCAGCATTGATGCCGGTGTTAGGACCACGCGCGCCGATGAATTCAGCGAATTGCGAATGTCCCATCGACAAGACACGGAACAGGAAGCGACGGTCGAAGACATATGGCTCTTTCTCTATGGCGTGGCACAAATCGTCGATGCGCTGCTTAATCTCCTGCCCCATGATGGAATGGCCATTCACCTCGGCCGCTCGGACGTGCAAGCTTTCCAGCATGGCCAGTTGCTCGCGCTGGCCGCGGTCCGTGTAATAGCGCGCCATTTCGTCGGCGAAAGAATCCAGGCCCGGAAACGCAGAGGCAAAAATCACTCCTGTGTCATCGCGCAAAGCATCGGGCAATGCCCACCGGTCGGGCAACTGCGTCCCTTTGGTGGTGGTCTTGTAGCGCAAAACCAGCGGAATGCCGGCGTCGCGCAATGAGTCGAGGCCCACCGCGATGGCGAGCCGGGTGGTGCGGTCGAGAGCGGCAACGCGCTCGGCGGAAACACCGAATTCGTCTTTCAGATCGAAGGCGCCGCCGCGGCCTGCCAGCTTGATGACGTCCGCAACATCATTAATAGTCTCAAACCTGCCGCCGTTGTCACTCTTGACCAGCCGGGTAATGTGTTTGTCAACCATGGCGTGACGGAAGCGGGTAGGGATGGTGTTGATGAACTGATCACCGCGCAAGATGCGGCCGATGTTGCCATCATCGAAAATATGCTCGGTGCCGGGCAGGCCTAAAGCGGCCCCCGTGATCGCGACCGCAGCGTCGATTGGAGCGCGCCTCTGGCCGTGGGTAATCTGCCAACCGCGCTCAAGAACATCGCCCAACAATCGGCCGAGATCGTTGTATTGACCGTCGGTGTAGTGACCGTCGTTGGATTGACCGTCGTTGGATTGACCTGAATTGATTGCCGCCACTGGTGCAGCAGCAGTAACTGCAGCGGGCTCGGTCAGCCCGATTGATTCAGGAATTTTTGGCAGCGCGGAAACTGCCGGCACGGACGCCGGCACTGTTTGACGCGCGGCTTCCGGGGTCCCGCGGCCCAATCCCGCCGCATAAAGGCAACACAACGCCTGATTGAACGCCGGGATATCGCCGACCTTGGGATGATTGGTGAAAAGCGCGACCACATCGCCGCGCTCGCCGAGCACATCTTCAGCAAATCCCTGCAATGCTTTTTTCGGACCGACTTCCACGAAGACGCGCGCCCCCGCCTCATAGAGCGTGCGCAGGCCCTTGACGAACTGCACCGGAGCGGCGACCTGTTCTGCCAGAATGTCCAACATCTGCGGCACGACGTCCCGTCCCGTGGGATAGAACTCTCCGTTGGTGTTGGCGACGATGGGCAGGCGCGGAGACGCGAGATGCAGGCGCTGCAGCACTCGCCGTAGCGGCTCACTGGCGGACGCCACAATCGTGGTGTGGAACGCATGGCTGACCGATAATGCCGACACGTCGTAGCCAGCTTTCTGGAATGCTTCCATGGCTTGCTCGACGGGTTTGCTCGCGCCGCCGATGACCGCCTGCCGGTTGCTGTTAACGTTGGCGATCACCACGTAGCCGGTCACCGTCTTCAGGATCCGCTCGATTTCTTCAAGCGGGGCAAACACTGCCGCCATGCGGCCCTTGTCTTCCGGCGCAAAGCGGGTCATTTCACGGCCGCGGGCGCTGACAGCTTCGAGTGCGTCCGCAAAGGGAAGCGCATCGGCCGCAAGCAGCGCTCCGTATTCGCCCAGGCTGTGTCCCATGGTGAAATCAGGCGTGATGCCATAAGCGGCCAGAAGCCGGGTCAGCGCCAGATCGGTCGCCAGTACGGCAGGCTGAGTGATGGCAGTTTGGCGCAGATCGTCTTCGGCCTTGACGACAGCGCCGGCGTCGGCCTTGTCCACGAAAATGAATTCGCTGAGCGGTTTGCCCAGCAGCGGCGTCATCACCCGATCGGCTTCGGCAAAAATTTCCGCCACAATCGGCTCGATTGCGCGGAGTGGCTCCAGCATGTTCACGTACTGCGAGCCTTGGCCGGGATACAGGAACGCCACCTTGGGCGCGGGGCCGTGGCCGCGGAAGACGCCTTGCGCGCGCAGGGCTTTCCATATCGCTGGTTGATTCGCCCCGAGCGCCTTGAGTGCGGTGCGCGCTTTCTCGGCCAGTTCGGCGGCGTTGGCATAGTCGATAGCCAGGCGTTCGGGCGCGCGCAGGTCCGCCTCAGCCGGCGCAATAGGAGCCGGTGCGCGGCCCGCCTTGGCCTCGCTCTCCACCATGCGTAAACGTTCGACCAGTGCGGCCTCTGATGCGGCGCCGATGACCAGCGCACCGCGCAGTGGCGCCTTATAGGAAGATGCCTCGTAAGAAGATGGAGAAGTGGGGGAAACATCTTTCGCGTTCATAGCTACCTCAGTAATTCTCGGCGGCATCTCGCTTACCGCGACCGACCGCTTGCCGTTTCCATTCAGCCTGTGGGGAATGTATTCTTCGAGCACCGCATGGAAGTTGGTACCGCCAAAACCAAAAGCGCTCAAGCCGGCGCGCCGCACGCCATCTACTGTCTTCGTCCAGGGCTGCAGCTCCCGGTTGACATAAAGCGGGGAATGCGCAAAATCAATCTCTGGATTGGGGCGCTCGCAGTGCACGCTGGGCGGTAGCACTTTGTCGCGAAGTGAAAGAGCGGCTTTCAGCAATCCGGCGGCGCCCGCAGCTCCTTTGAGATGTCCAAAGTTCGATTTGACCGAGCCCAGTCCCACTGAGTGCGGCGGCAGGTGAGCACTGCCGAGCACATCGGCCATGCTCTGCACTTCGACCACGTCGCCCACGCGGGTGGATGTACCGTGGCCTTCAATGTAGGTCGCCGTAGCCGGCGACAGGCCGGCGTTCTGCCAGGCTCGTTCAATGGCCATCTTCTGGCCGATGGGGTTGGGGGCAGTGATCCCTTTGCCTTTGCCGTCACTCGCGCCGCCCATGCCACGCACCACGGCATAAATTTTGTCTCCGTCACGCTCGGCATCGGCCAGGCGCTTGAGCAAAAAAATCGCGGCGCCTTCACCCATCACGAAGCCGTCCGCTCCTTCGGCGTAAGGACGAGTGCCGGTCGCCGAAAGCGCTCCGATCTTGCAAAATTTGACGAACATCGGAGCGCCCATGTTGCGGTCAATGCCGCCGGTGACCACGGCGTCGTAATCGTTCTCTACCAATCCCTCGATTGCCGAACTGATGGCCGCCATCGCGGAGGCGCAAGCCGCGTCGCAAATGTAATTGGGACCATGGAAGTTGAAGATGTTGGCAATGCGGCCAGCGATACAGTTGGCCAATTCACCAGGCATGCTGTCTTCGGTAATCTCAGGAAGGAGTTTGCCCATGCGGTCGTGCAATTCGCGCGTGACGTCGCGGCGGAGCGCTTCCGGGAGCGCGGCGAAACTGGCGGTTTCAGCCAGTTCGCGAGCGTATTCCGGAAAGTAAATGCGCAGCGCGGTGAGATAGTGTCTCTCGCCGGCCATGGCATTGCCGAGGATCACGGCGGTGCGATCCGGGTCCAGCGGCCGCTTGGGATAGCCGTAGTCTTCCAACGCTTCGCGGGTGCAGGCGATGGCCCATTTTTGCGCCCCATCCATGGCATCAACCACGCGCGGCGGGACGGGCATGCGCCACTTCATCGGGTCCCACACGTAGTCGCGAACCCAGCCGCCGATTTTTGAATATGTCTTATCTGGGGCGCTCTTGTCGGGATCGTAATAGAGCGCCGGATCCCAGCGCTTAGGATCAATCTCGGTGACGCTGTAACGCCCATTCTTTATGTTTTCCCAGAAGGCCGGAACGTTGGGGGCATCGGGCAGAATGGCTCCCGCCCCTACAATGGCGACGGCTCGGTATGAAGTGTTTTCCATGACTGCGCTCCTTTGCGGAGAGAAGAATTTTCCCTGTCAAAGCCCATTCAAATTTCATCCTTCAGCGCTACGCAGCGACTTCCACGCGCTTCGCCGCGCGGCTGTACACTACGTCTGCGATGTAATCCAGATCCGAAATCAGCCCTGCCTGCGCTCCGTGAATCGCACGCAATCCCAGGCTGGTTTCAAACGCGGCTAGTTCGGCAGCGCTCACGCCGCCGGCTCCGACCACCCAGCGCAAGCCTTCTTCGGCGACCTTGAGCGCGGCCTCGCGGGCGAAGACTCTGCTCAGCGCCGCCAGTGCGGCCGCGTCGAAGCGCCGGTTGGCTTTCTCGTTGAGCTTTCCTTCATCCATTAATCCGGCACGGCGAGCTAAACTGCCGGCGCACTCGGCGTAGGCAATCAGTTCGCCCAGGCGCAGCAGAATGTGTTGATAGCGGGTCAGGCGCGCGATACGGGCCTTCTCCATCACTTCGGCCAGGGCGTGCAACGCCAGTGCCGCGTTGTCAGCGCCCACGTTCGGATGGCGGCCATGGAGCTCTTCGAACTTCTTAGCCTGGTCGTGGTAATACTGCCCGCGCGTCTTCAGATGAAGCTGCCAGCGGTCGCGGCTGATGGTCATCTCCATGATCTCGGAGGTGCCTTCGTAAATGGTGGTGATCCGGACATCGCGCTTGATCTTCTCCACCATGTATTCGTGCGTGTATCCGTATCCGCCGAGGGCTTGAATACTGGCGTCGGCTGCCATGTTTCCGGCCTCGGTCGCCATGTACTTGGCAATGGCGCCTTCCGTGTTCAGGCTGCCTTCGGTCCCCGCGTCGATCCGCTCCGCGGTTTCTTCGATGTAAGAGCGGGCGGCTTCGAGGCGCGCCACGTGCGGCACGATCAGCTTGTGGGTGTAACCTTGCTTCTCCGACAGCGGCGCTCCCGCCTGAATGCGCTTAGTGGAGTACGGAATGGCGCGATCGAGCGCGGACCAGCCGGCCCCCAGGCCAAACGCCGCCACCATCAGCCGCGTGTAGCCGAAGACAGCTTGCGCCTGATTCAATCCCTGGCCTTCCACCCCGCCGATCAGGCGGTCGGCATCGACGTAGGTGTCGCTGAATGCAAGCGCGGCCGTGTTGCTCAGCCGGATGCCGTGCTTATCTTCCGGTTCGTCATGGCTGAAACCATTGGCGTCCTTTTCCAGGATGAACCAACTCGGACCACCGGGCGTGTTGGCCAGGACGGTGTAAGCGTCCGCGATTCCGCCGTTGCTGATCCATTGCTTGGCCCCGTTGATTTTGTAGCCGACGACCCGGCCGTCCTGCATGACTCGGTC
>JBEKFN010000447.1:0-3876 GCA_050013295.1 Terriglobales bacterium | reverse complement strand
ATTCAGCGTGAGATTTCCAGAGTCTTGGTCCTCAACCTCTCTGGCGAAAAAGCGGTGCCTCGGCACTGCCCAGGACAAGTTTGCCCTTGACAGAGCCTTCTCTCTTATCGAGGGGCACCCGCCGTCGTCACCCATCCCGTCGACGGTCGCCGATGATAACAGGGAGAATGTGACGAAGTGGCTGTGACCTGTTTCTTGGAATCGTTTTAATCCCCAGGGCATGAGGACAGATTATGGCCGAGGAGAGGCCCCACTCAAGCCAAAACCGGGCTTGAATGGGGCACCGTCAGAGAACAAGTGTCAGATCGGGAAACGAAGTGGCTGTGCCCGGATTCCTGGAATCGTTTCAATCCCCAGGGCATGAGGCCAGACTACGCGCGACGAAACTCCCCACTCAAGCCAAAAACAAGGCTTGAGTGGGGCACCGTCAGGGAACTGGTGTCAGATCGGGAAACGGAGAACTGACTGCCCTCATTGATGATTCTGCCTCATCCGCACTACCATATCTCCATGCCTGTTGATATCGAAACTCCCGCATCTTCTTATACCCGTATTCGCGCTCCGCGCGGCAACTCGCTCTCCTGCAAGGGTTGGCAGCAGGAAGCGGCCATGCGCATGTTGATGAACAATCTTGACGAGGAGGTTGCCGAGCGGCCTCAGGATCTGGTTGTCTATGGCGGCACGGGCAAGGCGGCTCGCAATTGGGATTGCTACCACGCCATCGTCCAGTCGCTGAAGAATCTTGAGAACGACGAAACGCTGCTGGTGCAGTCGGGCAAGCCGGTGGGCGTTTTCAAGACTCACGACTACGCGCCGCGCGTGCTGATTGCGAACTCGAATCTGGTCGGGCATTTTTCCAACTGGGAGAAGTTCAACGAACTGGAGCGCGCCGGCCTGATGATGTACGGCCAGATGACGGCTGGGTCTTGGATCTACATCGGTTCGCAGGGGATTGTGCAGGGAACTTACGAAACTTTCAGCGCAGCGGGCGACAAGCAGTTCGGTGGCGACCTCAGCGGGAAGCTGATCGTCTCCGGCGGCATGGGCGGTATGGGTGGAGCGCAGCCGCTGGCGGCTACCATGACCGGCGCGGCGTTTCTTGGGATCGACGTCGATGCCGAGCGCATCAAGAAACGGATCAAGAACGGCTACTGCGATTTCCTTGTGACCACGCTGGACGAGGCGCTGCGGATTCTGAAAAATGCCATCCGCAAAAAAGAAAACGTTTCAGTCGGACTAGTGGGCAATTGCGCGGACATTATTCCGGAACTCGCCGAACGCGGCGTGGTGCCGGACATTCTCACCGACCAGACTTCGGCGCACGATCCGTTGAACGGATATGTGCCCAACGGCATGACGTTCGAAGAGGCGCTCGAATTGCGCCGCCGCGATCCGCAGGCTTATCAGGAGCGGTCGCTTGACGCCATGGCGAAGCACGTTGAGGGAATGCTGCGTCTGCAGAAAATGGGCGCGGTCACTTTCGACTACGGCAACAATATTCGTACCTTTGCGTTTCAGCGCGGCGTTAAGAATGCTTATGACTTTCCGGGATTCGTTCCGGCGTATATTCGTCCGCTGTTTTGCGAAGGGCGCGGGCCGTTCCGGTGGGCGGCGCTTTCGGGCGAAGCTTCGGACATCGCCGTCACGGACGATCTCGTGCTCGAACTTTTTCCTGAGAATCGCAGCCTGCGCCGCTGGATTGAGCTGGCTCGCAAGCGCATCAAGTTTCAAGGACTGCCAGCTCGCATCTGCTGGCTTGGGTACGGCGAGCGTGCCCGGTTTGGACTGGCGATTAACGATCTTGTGAAAAAAGGTACGATCAAGGCTCCCATCGTGATGGGACGCGATCACCTGGATTGCGGGTCGGTGGCTTCTCCGTTCCGCGAAACCGAGAGCATGAAAGACGGCTCGGACGCGGTGGCCGACTGGCCGCTGCTGAATGCGCTGGTGAATACGGCGGCGGGCGCGTCGTGGGTTTCGATCCACAATGGCGGCGGCGTGGGCATTGGCTACTCGCTCCATGCCGGGCAGGTCACGGTCGCCGACGGCACCGACATGATGGCCAAGCGCATCGAGCGCGTGCTAACTACCGATCCGGGCATGGGCGTGATTCGGCACGTGGACGCGGGGTATGACGAGGCGAAGGAGTTTGCGGCAAAGACGGGTGTTCGGATTCCGATGGTGCGATCGTGAACACCCACCACGGAGACACGGAGGCACGGAGGATGACATTCCCATTTCTCCGTGTCTCCGTGTCTCCGTGGTGGGTGTTTTTGGTCCGGAGCGCAAATGCGTAGGACAGCAGCGCTCTTGCTGGTCAACATCCGCCAGCTCCTGACCCTGCGCTCGGCGGCGGACGGCCCGCGCCGCGGCGCTTCGCTTTCCGAACTCGGAATTATTCAAGACGCGGCCGTGCTCTGCCTGGGCGGGAAGATCGTCTCGGTCGGTACCACGAAAGACGCGCTTCGCGATCCGTGGCTGAAGAAGAATCGCAAAAAGGTCATCGAGATCGATTGCGGCGGGCGCGTGGTCTTACCTGGCTTTGTCGATTCCCACACTCATCCGGTATTCACGCATCCGCGGCTGGTGGATTTTGAGCAGCGGATTTCTGGCGCCAGCTATGAGGAGATCGGCGAGGCGGGCGGAGGAATTACCTCCAGCATCGACGGCGTGCGGAAGGCCAGCAAAACCGCGCTGGTACAGAAGGTTTCCGCAGTACTGGCGGATTTGGCCCGTCACGGAACCACGACGGTTGAGGCCAAGTCTGGCTACGGTCTGAATCTCGAATCTGAACTGAAGTCGCTGGAGGCCATCCGCGCGGCGACGCGCGAGTGGCCGGGGACCGTGGTTCCCACTTTTCTCGGCGCGCACGTGGTCCCGCCGGAATGTCGCGGACGTTCCCAGGAATATGTCGACTTGGTATGCAACGAAATGATGCCGGCAGTCGCGAAGCGCAAACTCGCTCAGTTCGTGGACGTCTTTTGCGATCGCGGAGCCTTCAGCGCCGGCGAAACCGCGCGGGTTTTCACGGCTGCGGAAGAACACGGTCTGGCCGTCCGCGCACACATGGGGCAGTTCAGCGAAACGCGGCTCGGGCCGCTGCTTCGCTATCGGCCCGCGTCTCTCGATCACATGGACCACGTGAATGCTGCCGACCTGCCCGTCCTCGCCCAGACGGACACGGTCGCAACTTTCGTCCCGGGGGCAAATTACTTCCTCGGTTTGACGGAATATCCGAACGCGCGACGGTTCATTGAAGCCGGCGCGGCGGTGGCGCTGGCCACGGACTACAATCCCGGCTCTTCGCCAACGCTCAGCATGCCGATGGCGATGTCGCTGGCCTGCACGCATATGAAGATGTCGCCGGCGGAGGCGATCGCAGCGGCGACGATCAACGGAGCCTGGGCGCTTCGCTTAGCCGGCCGGAAAGGCAGCGTGGAAGCGGGTAAAGACGCCGACCTGGCCGTGTTTGACGTGAGCGACTATCGCGAGATCCCGTACTGGTTTGGCGCAAACCGCTGCGCGCTGACGATTGTGAATGGCGTGCCGAGCGGCCATATCTCCTAAATGAAAGAGAACGTGAGCGACGAAATGCGCTACAAAAATTATCCGCAACCATTTTGAGCGAACGGCACGAGGTTGTTATAATTTGAAAGTTCCGCTCGGTCCCAGCGCATCGGCTGTTTTGCTTCGCGGCATCCCGCCCAGTGAGAGCGCCCAGTGCACGGCCAAATTAGCCGTCGGTAGATGTGCGGACAAGAAGTGGCCAGGTAGCTCAGGTGGTAGAGCGCAGCCCTGAAAAGGCTGGCGTCGGCGGTTCAACTCCGTCCCTGGCCACCATATTTTCAACGACTTAGCTCGTCGTCCCACCTGGGT
>JBEKFN010000446.1:0-4708 GCA_050013295.1 Terriglobales bacterium | reverse complement strand
GCGATGCGCTGGAGTTCTGCCAGAGTGGAGGGGGAAAGAATCGACTGAAAGACGGACTCCAATTCGGCAACTCCGGTCGAGAACATCTCTCGCAATCGTTTCCGATTTACTCGCAGTGGTTCGACAAGCACTTCCTGGTCGACTCCGGTAGTCGGGACCGGCTCGGACCCGGCCACGATACTCCAAACGGGAAAGTCCGGCTCCAAGGCTGAGAACAGAGCCCCGACGGTTTGCCGCAGCGCCGGCACCAGGTCAGCCGAGCGTCGCTCGATGTGAATTTTTTCTCCCAGGAAGGACTGGCAGATACGGCAATTTCCCGTGATCGCAGCCAGGGTGAAGCGGAGTTCAACGCCGGCCCCGTCGGTCCCATCAGTCCAGACATTTTGTCCAAGGAATTGAGTTCCGAGATGGCCGGAGAACCCGAACTCCGGCGAATACGCCTCACGGATTCTTAGCCCGTAAAGTGCGCGGGTCATGGGGTAGAGCAAATTCGTTATGAGCAGCCCTTCAAACTTATGTCTGCCATACGTGGGAGCCACAAGATCGAAACTGTCCTGATAAATCGGGCGCAAAAGCTTGGAGAGCCAGTCGGGTTTAATGTTTGCGGACTCGGGGGACATGACCACGCAGGCCTTGGCACGGAGCAGTTCGGCGGCAGCCAGAATCGTGCGGAACGCCACTGCGCTCGCCGGGCTGCTGGCATATTTCGTGCTTATTGAGTGCAGCGTGCGGAGCGCAGACAGATTGGAGGCTGGGCGTGCGTCATCGATAGAGACGCCCCTAACCAGTTCGGGAGTGCCGTCACGCGACCCCCCATCGACATTAATGATCGCGGCACGCTCCCGGGGAAATCCGCGCAGAATGCCGCTCTGAATGGTTTGGACGATCGACCCGACAGTTTTGGCGTTATTGTAAGTGGGCAAGCCCACCAGAATGTCTACTTCGCCGACGTTCATCAGTTGGCGAAGAAAATCATCTGTAAGAAAGCTCTCCTCTGCCAATTTCATCTCCGTTCGAAGTTACTCCCGCGCTCCCTGATATGGACGCGCGTCATGGAAACGTCTCTACTTCCTGCATTCGCCTAGATCCGTCGCAGCCGAAACCAGTAAAACTGATAGGGCCCCAGCGTTAGTAAATAAGGAAGGTCGCCCACCCGCGGAAACATATTCTTGCCAAACATCTCAATCGGAATATCGCCCTTGTACCGCCGCAGATCGAGTTCGACAGCTTGCGCGCTGCTCGAAAGGTTGTTGACCACCAGCACCGCCTCGTTGCCCAGTCGCCGCACATAGGCCAAGATTCTGTGATTGGCCGGGTAGAGAAACTCAATCGATCCCCTGCCGAACACCGCGGTCGATGTGCGCACCGTTATGATGAGTTGCATCCAATTGAGGAGCGAATGCTCGCTCGCTTTTTGCCGCAAGACGTTCACGGCCGGATAACCATACACAGGATCCTGAATCAGGGGGGCATACAGACGCTCCGGCGCCGCAGTAGAGAAGCCGCCGTTCGTCTCCCCGTTCCACTGCATCGGAGTCCGTACTCCATTGCGGTCGCCTAAATTGATGTTGTCGCCCATTCCAATTTCATCGCCGTAATAAATGATGGGAGTGCCGGGCAATGACATCAGCATTCCATTCATCAACTCTATCCGCCTGCGGTCATTGTCCAGCAAAGGAGCGAGCCGCCTTCGAATTCCGAGGTTCAGCCGCATCATCTTGCTGGCCGCGTACGTGTCATACATGTAGTCGCGTTCCAGGTCCGTCACCATTTCCAGGGTCAACTCGTCATGGTTGCGGAGGAACAGGGACCACTGGCATGAGGGCGGGATTTCCGGGGTCTGCTGCAGGATTTCGGTGATGGGCTTGCGGTCTTCCAACTTTAGCCCCATGACCATCCTGGGCATCAACGGAAAATTAAACGCCATGTGGAGTTCATCTCCGTCACCGAAATAGGGGCGAAGATCCGCGGGCCACTGATTGGCCTCCGCCAGAAGCATCTTGCCCGGAAAGTCTTCATCGAGTTTTCGCCGCAATTCCTTCAGGACCTCGTGAGTCTCTGGCAGGTTCTCACAATTAGTGCCCTCCCGTTCCACCAGGTACGGCACCGCGTCGAGCCGGAAGGCGTCAACCCCCATCTCCAGCCAGAACTTCATGACATTCCACATCTCTTCCCGAACCGCAGGATGATCGTAGTTGAGATCGGGCTGGTGACTGAAAAAGCGATGCCAATAGAAGGATTTTGAAATCGGGTCCCACGCCCAGTTGGACGTTTCTGTATCAAGAAAGATGATGCGGGCGCCCTTGTACCGGCTGTCGGTGTCGCTCCAGACATACCAATCGCGTCGTGGATTGTCCTGCGAACTTCGCGACTCTTGAAACCACGGGTGCTGATCGGATGTGTGATTCAACACCATTTCGATGATGACCCGAATTCCTCGATCGTGGGCCGACCCCAGAAACTTCCGGAAATCTTCCAACGTTCCGTAGCTGGAGTGGACTGCGTTGTAGTCCGAGATGTCGTAGCCATCGTCGCGCAGAGGCGACGGAAAGAATGGCATGAGCCATATCGCGTTGATCCCCAGTTCCTGAAGGTAGTCGAGCTTCCCTTCAAGCCCTTGAAAATCACCGATGCCATCCCCATTGCTGTCGTGGAAAGTGCGGACGTGGACTTGGTAAATGATCGCGTCCTTGTACCAAAGCACATCCCGGTTTAGCGGCATTCTAGTGTCCTATTCATCGTGTTCATCGTGCGGGGAACGGCATCATCGTCGTCATCCACAAGCAGGACCGGTTCGAGGATTCTGCCTACCGATCATAAAGGTTGACCAAAGATCGAAGTCTCGCGCTCAACTCGTTGCTTAATGCACCCGGACGATACCGCCATTTCCAGTTTCCGCTGACCGTGCCGGGAAGATTCATCCGCGCCGCGCTCCCCAGGCCCAGCACATCCTGCAACGGAACAATCGCCACGTCAGCGACCGACGCCAGCACCGCGCGGATCATGACCCAGTTGATTTCAGAATCGTCGTATAAGTTGAGATAGGCGCGAGCGAAGTCGTGCTCCTTGCGAACATCTTCCGGAGTGCGCGTGCTGTCGCTGTCGCCGGAACTCGTCCACCAGCCGAGAGTCGTGTCATTGTCGTGGCCGCCGGTGTAGGCGACCAGGTCGCGGCTGTAGTTGTGCGGACGAAACGACGGTCCCTGGGGATCGTTGCCGAAGGCGAACTGCAAAAGGCTCATGCCCGGCAGACCGAATTGCCGACGTAACTTCTCCACCGGCGGAGTAATGACGCCCAGGTTCTCCGCGACAATCGGCAGTTCGCCAAACGCGTTTTTCAGTGCCGACAGAAAATCTTCTCCTGGCCCTTTGACCCAGCGCCCGTGAATGGCGGTCGTTTCGCCAGCGGGAACCTCCCAGTACGATTCAAAGCCGCGAAAATGATCGAGGCGCACCATATCGAAAAGCGCGAGCGACGCTCGGAAGCGCTCGATCCACCACTTGTATCCGGACGAAGCCAGCAAGTCCCAGCGGTAAATCGGATTCCCCCAAAGCTGTCCCGTGGCGCTGAAATAATCCGGTGGTACGCCGGAGACTACTGTGGGGCGACCCTGATCGTCGAGACAAAAAAGCCCGGGATGAGCCCAGACGTCCGCGCTGTCATGCGCGACATAGATCGGCACGTCGCCCATGAAACGGATTTCGCGCTGTTGGCAATAGGCCTTAAGATGCTCCCACTGCCGGAAGAATTCGAATTGCCAATACTTGTAGGCCTTAAGTTCCGGCTCCAGTCTTCTTGACCATTCGCTCACGGCCTGCGGATCTCGCTTGCGAATCTGTGGATCCCATGAGGCCCACGTGATTCCTCGGTGTGCGTCTTTGCAAGCCATGAAGAGCGCATAATCATCGAGCCACGGACTGGCGCTTTCACAAAAGCGGTCGAAGGCGGCATGATCGGCGGGGGAACCATCGGCAAAGAAAACCTGGGCTGCCCGGCGTAAAGTCGCCATCTTGAATTCGATCACCGGTCCATAGTCGACGAAGTCTTCGGGAAAGGGCGGCGCCGGAGCGAGGTCCAGGTCTGGCTCCAGTTCTGATTTTCGGAGCAAGCCCTGATCGCGCAGACGCTCAAGGCTGACTAAAAGCGGGTTGCCGGCATAAGCGGAGAAGCATTGGTACGGAGAATCGGCGTATCCCGTAGGATTTAGCGGCAGCACTTGCCACAACTTCTGTCCGGCGGCCGAGAGGAAGTCGGCAAACTCGTAGGCGGACGGACCGAGATCACCAATGCCCTGGCGGCCAGGCAGAGAAGTGAAGTGGAGCAGGATTCCACTACATCGCGGAAACTTCACTCCGTAACAATACGCAGGTCAGCGGCGTTAGGGCAAGGCGCGCACCGTGCCTGAGATCGACGGCGATGCCGGGTCGGTACCGTAACGATCGGCTCTATTAACGATCGGCCTATTAAGGATCGGCCTATTAACGATCGGCCTATTAACGATCGGCTCTATTGTGGATGATGTGCGCCGGCATCCCGCCAGTCCAGAATGACCTTACCGGCGTTGCCGGAGCGCATGACGGCGAATGCCTGCTCATGTTCCCGCCAGGAGAAGTGATGCGTAATGACGGGCGCGATATTGAGGCCGCTCTGCAGCATTACGGTCATCTTGTACCAGGTTTCGTACATCTCGCGGCCATAGATGCCTTT
>JBEKFN010000445.1:0-5510 GCA_050013295.1 Terriglobales bacterium | reverse complement strand
ATTCCACCAGCTTGTTCAGAAGCTGCAAATCCCAGTCACCACCGCCTGGACGCACGATTTGATCGCCAGCGACGACAAGTTGTTTTGTGGCCGCCCCGGAACAATCGGCGACCGGGCGGGAAACTTCACCGTACAAAATGCGGACCTGGTATTGGTGCTGGGTTCACGGCTGAATGTTCGTCAGGTCAGCTACAACTGGCAGTCTTTCGCGCCGCGCGCATTCAAGATTCAGGTCGATATAGATGCATCCGAGCTCCACAAACCATTAGTTCGCCCGGATCTCGCCATTCACTCCGATCTGAAATTCTTCCTCAAAGAACTAGCCGCGGAATGTGACCGCTCCTCCTATGCTCCCCGCCATCAGAAATGGCTGGAGTGGTGCCGCGAGCGCGTGGCGAGCTATCCCGTCATGAAGGATCACCAGCGCAAATCGGTGTCCCCGCTCGATCCCTATCAGTTCATGGAGCAACTCTCCAGTCTGCTGGCAGAAGATGATGTGGTCATCTGCGGAGACGCAACTGCTTGCATCGTTACTTTTCAGGTGATGCCAATTCGCAAGGGCCAGCGCCTTATCTCGAATTCGGGCTCGGCATCCATGGGATACGATCTGCCGGCCGCGGTCGGCGCGGCCGTGGCACGCAACGGTGCCAGGGTCATCTGCATGGCTGGAGACGGCAGCCTCCAGTTAAATATTCAGGAGCTGCAAACCATCAAGCACCACCAGCTTCCAGTCAAACTTTTTGTGCTCAACAACGGCGGCTACCTCTCCATGCGCGCCACCCAATCCAATTTCTTCGGACGCTTCACCGGCGCCGGCCCCTCCAGCGGCGTTTCCTTCCCCGACTTCGTGAAAGTTGGCTGTGCCTACGGAATTCCCAGCATGCGCATAGATCGCGCGGCAGACATGCCCCAAGTGCAGGCCGCCCTCGACCAGCCCGGCCCGGCGCTCATCGAAGTCATGCTAGACCCGAATCAGGAGTTCGAACCTCGCACCAAGTCGAAGCAGATGCCCGACGGAAAGATTGTTACGCCGCCACTCGAGGATATGTACCCCTTCCTCGACCCCGACGAACTGGCATCTAACATCATCAAGGATAACTAGCAAAGGACAGCGAGCAGGGAGAATAAGTCATGACCGGTGCGGATATTTTCGATGAGTTGTTTGTCCTGGAGCTGGCCAACAACCATCTGGGAAACGTAGAGCGCGGCCTAAAGATCATCGCTGCCTACGCGCAAGTGGTTCGCTTCAATAACGTCCGCGCCGCCATCAAGCTGCAATTGCGCGACGTCGACAGCTTCATCCACCAGGACTTCCGCCACCGCGACGATATCCGCTACATCAAGAAGACCATCGACACGCGTCTCCATGCATCGGATTATGCCAAGCTAGTCCAAGCCATCCGCGCCGCCAGCTGCATCCCCATGGCAACTCCGTTCGATGAGACGTCGGTAGAATTCTGCAGCGAGGTCGGCATCCCCATCCTCAAAATCGCCAGTTCGGACTGCAACGACTGGCTTCTTATCGAGAAGATGGCCAAAACCAAAAAGCCGATGATCGTCTCCACCGGCGGCTCTTCTCTCAAGGACATCGACGACCTGGTCACCTTCTTCGACAACCGTCATATCCCCCTCGCCATCAACCACTGTGTCTCGCTCTATCCCACCGAGGATCGCGACCTCGAACTCAATCAGATCGACTTTCTCCGTAATCGCTATCCCAATCACGTCATCGGATTTTCCACGCACGAGTATCACGACTGGACTTCCTCCATGCTCATGGCCTACGCCAAAGGCGCGCGCACCTTCGAGCGCCACGTCGACATCCAGACCGAGGGCATGACCGTTTCTCCCTACTGCTCGCTCCCCGAGCAGATCGACACCTGGTTCAAAGCCTTCCACCGCGCCAAGAGCATGTGCGGAGCCCCCGGCACCCAGAAGCGTCTCCCTCCCCAAGAAGAGATCGCCTATCTCGACGCCCTCGTCCGCGGAGTCTATGCCACCCACGATCTCCCCGTAGGCCACGTTCTCCAGGACGAAGACGTCTATCTCGCCGTTCCCCTCCAGCAGGGCCAGATCTCCTGCCGCGAACTGATGCGCGGCGAAATCATCCTCAAAGCCGTCCCCAAAGATCAGCCCATCACCATCGACGCCATCGACACCCCTTATGCCAGCATCCCCTCCCTCAAGGACGCCATCTACAACCGCGGTCTGCCTGCGCACTCCCCATTGGCTGGCGCCGCCAAAACCGGCAACGCCGGAGACCACTGAGCCAACTGGATTCCCCTTTTCATGAAAACCTCCTCCCAACAACTCGAATCGCTCCTCCGAGAGACGCCGGCAGCGGCCCGCATTCGCCGGCAGAACGCCTTCGACGATGCCGTTGCCGGCCGCCGCCAGATCGTCATTTTCGGAGCGGGCAACCTAGGCCGCTCGGTGCTACGGGGCCTATCTGGCACGGATCTCGAACCCGTTGCCTTCGCGGATAATAACCCTCGCACTTGGGGAACAACGGCCGATGGACTTCCCGTGCTCTCCCCCCAGGACGCCGCCAACAGGCACTCGCAAGACGCTGCCTTCGTCGTTGCCGTCTGGCATCCGAGCCGTGAGCGACTCATGTCAGCGCTGCTTGATCAATTGCGGAATCTGGGTTGCCACGCCGTCTCCTTTCCCTTGCTTTTTTGGCGCCACTCCAGCACTTTCCTTCCTTACTACTTATGGGATCTGCCTGAGAACCTCCTTCGGCAGCGCCATGACATCGCTGCCGCCTTCGAACTACTCTACGACGACTTCTCGCGGCAGTCGTTTGTCGAACAAATCCAACTACGATTACACGCGGATTTTGATTGCATCGGCGCTCCGTTGCCGGGCGACCAATATTTTCCCGGATTGTTCTCCCTGACCGCCGACGAGTGCTTCGTCGATTGTGGCTCCTACACTGGAGACACGATCCAATCGTTTATTTCCCAGTCCAGTATTTCCCAGCCCGGCAGCGGCTTTCGCAAGGTGATCGCGTTCGAGGCCGACCCCGAGAATTTCGACCGTCTCACGAAGTGGGTCGGGACCCTCGAAGCGCCCGCCGCCTCCAGGATTAGCACGCTGAACGCAGCCGCAAGCGCCAAGCGCGGCAAACTGCGCTTTCGGGCGAACGGAGACGGCGGCGCCCGCCTAGCAGCCGATGGCAATGTAGTGGTGGAGTGCATTCCGATTGATGACCTACTATTTGAAGCCGCGCCAACCTTCATCAAGATGGATATCGAAGGGGCAGAACTCGACGCGCTGGAGGGTGCCCGCCGCTCGATCCGGACACACCGCCCGATTCTTTCCATCTGCGCTTACCACAAGCAAGACGATCTGTGGCGCATACCTCTGTTCATCAACTCACTAGTGGAAGACTACCGTTTGTTCCTGCGCCCGCATTACAGCGACGGATTTGATTTAGTATGCTATGCAGTTCCAGCGAATCGACTACAGCTGAAGATCGCGGCCTAAGCATGCTTATGGTTGTACAGCTTTCTGCGGTACAAGAGTTTTCCTTCCGGACGCCTGCATAATGCGCATACTCATCACCGGCGGGTCGGGGTTCATCGGCCGGCATCTGGCGGAGCAACTTGCCGGCACCTATGAGGTGTCGGCACCCTCCTCTGCTGAACTGGATCTGCTAAACGAGCAGGAGGTGCGCGAATACCTCGACGCGCGCCGTTTCGACGTGATCGTGCATACGGCAACCACGCGGTCGAATCGGCGACTGGCTGCTCCCCCGGACTTGCTCGACCGCAATTGCCGCATGTTTTTCAATCTCATCCGCAACCAGGGACGATTCGGAAAAATGATTCACTTCGGGTCCGGCGCCGAGTACGACAAGACCGGGCTGCCGGCGAGGGTGAAAGAAGACTATTTCGATACCCGGGTGCCTAGGGACGCGCTCGGCTTTTCCAAGTACATTTGCGCCAAGCATATCGAGCGGTCCGACCGAATCGTTAATTTGCGCTTGTTCGGAGTTTTCGGCGCCTACGAGGACTACACGGTGCGCTTCATTTCGAACGCCTGCTGCCGGGCGCTGAGAGGATTGCCGATTGTGCTTCGGCAGGATATCGTGTTTGACTACCTGTACGTCAAAGACCTGGTCAAGCTCACGATGTGGTTCATCGAGAACGACGCCCGCCGCAAGGCGTACAACGCCTGCACCGGACGGCCCGTGGCCATATCCGAATTGGCCCGAGTGATTGCCCGGGTCTCGGCCCAGGTCTCGGGGCGCAATCCCGGTGTGTCCGTCATGACCGAAGGCATTGGACCCGAATACTCGGCGGACAACTCTCGTATGCTGGCGGAAATGGGCGGATATCGGTTTTGGGATGTAGAGGACTCGATCAGAGACCTCTATTCTTGGTATGAGCGGAACGGAGAGATCGACGTCGAATCGCTCAGGTTCGACGAGAAGGCTGCAATCCATGCCTAAGACCCTGACCGTCCTCACACCCTGTTTTAACGAAGAGGCCAATGTGCGCGAGCTGTACCTCCGAGTGCGCGCCGCCGTCGCCACCGCTGGCAACTACCAATACGAACACATCTTTATCGACAACGCGTCAACCGACAACACCCTGAACGAACTGAAGGCGATAGCTGCCAAGGACAGGAACGTAAAGGTAATCCGCAATACGCCATTGGAATCAAGGCAGCCAGCGATGAACACTGGCTGATGTTTTGGATCCGCAGGCGGTACTACGAACTGGTGGACCGGCTGTCCGGCATCGAAACGATCCAGAATTTCACAGGCTTCGGCCTGTATGACCGCAAGGTAGTGGAAGCCATAAAGAGCTTCGATGATCCGTATCCGTACTTCCGAGGCATGATTTCGGAAATTGGAATGCCGCACTTCGAGATTCCTTATCACCAGCCGGCACGGAAGCGCGGGATCACGAAGAACAACCTTTATTCCCTGTATGACCTGGCGATGCTTGGAATCACGAACCTCTCCAAGGTTCCTTTGCGGCTGGTGACGTTCGCGGGATTTCTGTGTTCGTTTTTGTGCGTTCTGGTATCGCTGGCTTACCTGGTCTATAAGCTGATTTTCTGGAACCGGTTTTCCGCCGGCATGGCGCCCCTGGTGATCGGCGTCTTCCTCTTCATGTCGCTGCAGATGATTTTCATCGGGATTCTCGGCGAATATATCGGAACCATCCACACGCTGGTGCAAAGGCGGCCTCTCGTCATCGAGCAAGAGCGCGTTAATTTCGAGTATGGCCCCGGCGAGCCGCTGCAGGAGAGTGCATCGAATGCGAGCCCAGTGGGTCGGAGCTAAGATTGCAAGCGCCGAATCGTCGCCTCCGCTGCCTGCCAACGTTCGCCGGCAGAATTCCTCATACTCAATTTGCTCGGGCTGGCGAATTATTGTCTGGACTCACGCGGGCGATGTTAGATTACGTTCTGGAGTCGATCGATAGAATCGCTTTAAGGGGGGTACTTTCCCGATGCCGCACGAAAATAACAACCATTCCTCCGGCCAGCTTCCA
>JBEKFN010000444.1:0-4342 GCA_050013295.1 Terriglobales bacterium | reverse complement strand
ACATTTACGAGACCGACGAAATGCACACCCTTGTGATCGAAGCTGTACCACCCATTACCCTTTGTACCTTTCCCATAGCGCTGGAGATATTCGTCGCCGTTGTCACTTAGCATGTCATGCTCACCGGGTACAAAGTAGATCTGTTTCGTGGCCGCTCCCTTCAATACCTGATCCAGCGTATCGAACTCACTCGGCTTTGAGAGCTGACTCAGATCACCGGTGTGAATGATGAAATCCGGTTTGTAGGGCATGGAGTTGATCTTGTTGATTGCCGTCTGCAGAGTAGCGGTGACGTCCGGATTGGCCGGCTTGCTAAAACCGATGTGACTGTCGCTGATCTGCACGAAAGTGAAGTCCGTGCCTTTGCCGGCATCTCGGCCGCTGTTTTTGGCGAATGCCCGAGAGACCGGAATGCCACCCCTCATGGTCCAGACTAGGCCTGTACCCGCCCATGCCATGCACTTCAGGAACCCGCGACGATCGACTCCGTCGTTGTTGAGGTCTTGTAACTGTTGATCGATGAAATCTTGCTGCTTGTTTGGCATGTGCCCTCCGTAGTTTGTATCGTTCTGAGTTGATAACTGGCGCGAGTCATTTTTATTCCGACGATTTATTCCGCTGGCCCCAGTTCGACTCGACTCGTCTAGCCTGGTCCGTTTACACCACTGAGAAATCCGCCGAGATGCCCCGTCAGCCCCACAATCAAGACCGCGAGCGCCTCGATCGGCAGACGGTACTTTGGCAATGATCTTTCAGGGAACCGCCGCACCCGCCGGTGGATCCAAAACACCAGCCAGATCAATACACTCGACATGCATCCCAAGGTCAGGTGCATTAGCAGAATCCCTTTTAGCTTTTGCCCCTCGAGCGCCCAGTGCCACGCCGCAAGCCCGGACGCCACAACCGGCACCGTCGAAATCGCGGCCAGCAGCAAATTGAAATACGCTGCGGCAGCCAGCGTCTGGTTCTTCCTCCACTGCGCCAGATAGTCGAACGCCACTGCCGCGAGAAACAGCGCAATGGGGAAGTGAATCAGCACGACATGTTGCGCGTGCTTGGCCAAGACTGCCGTCTTGAGATCGAAAGGATTTACCATCGCCCTACCCCTTCTAAGATTGAATGAATTGCGGGCTGCGACGGACCTGGCTTGACGAAGCCAACTCCACCGCAACCCGCGAACCTGTTATTGCCCTGTCCCTCGGGAGAGAGTCGTGTGTGCCTGTGCCTTCTCGGGCCTGCTGTCATCCACACGCAAGAGCATCGCGCTGCCCTTGCCGACTTTCACAGCTTTGCCGCTGGAGCTCAAAGTGACTTCACCAAGTGGCTCGGTGCGTCCAGAATGGAGGATTGTCAGCTCACCGAATCCGTATGCCCCGCAGGCATTCACGGAGAAGAGCCAAAACGCTTGCGGATGGGCATTGTTGTCGGTCGTGCCACGACATGGGGTGCCCAAATCCTGGCTCACATATGCCAGCACGCCTTGGCTGGTATATTTCCCCACGACCTGCGATCCCACCATTACTGGCCCATCGCTACCGTAAGAAATCTGGTCGCCTCCGATTTGAATTTGGTTGTCGGCATACTCGCTCGAGGTTAGCTGAGGCGTGGCAGCAAATACTGCGGTCTTCGATGCCAGTGCGCGCAGGTTGGTAGTAATCGGGATGGTTAGGTTGTCAAGCCGCACTTGATCGAATTGAAATGAGATTTTTGATTCGTCGGATCCTTTTCCAGGAGTAATGGCTTCGACGACATGCCCTGTCACCCAGGAGCCGGCACGCAGGGTTTTTCCCGCGCCCAGCGGCACGTCTTGCATGACCGTCGCCGTGATCGCGTCTCCGCTTGCGGTCTTGTCCGAGCGCAACGTGGAATTCAAGCTGACGGGAATAATGGTGCCCTCCGGAATCGGTTCTGCAGATCGTGCGTTCTGCTCTTGGGCGGGTTGATCGTCCTGTTTCAGATCTTGCTCTGTCCCGGCATGCAGGTACATCGGCAGCAGGCACAACGCCAGGCCCAGTATCCTCAAGTTGTTTTTCATTTTGCTCCTCCTAAGGAATTGCTCAAGAGCGCGTGGTTCTTCCGCACCAGCATTTCCTCAGGTGACTCCAGTTCGCTCTCTGACTCGTTGTGTAGAACCGACAGCGCTCGGATTTATTCCTCGGGAATTTATGTGGACGCCAAGACCACGCACGTTTCTCAGGCGCTGACACCGGCTGCGATGTCGGAATCACTCACAAGGACCGCGACCACTGTGTTGCAAGGAGGGGATTTGGTGGGGGCGCAGGAGCGGTTGGTTAGTGGGAGATCCTAAGGTCAGGCTCTCCCACCGGGAAAATGTAGGAGGCTAACCACCGCCACCGTACAGACTGACACTGTCGACGTACATTGTATCTTTTTCCCCCTTCACCGATCTGCATTTCATCTTAACTTTCTTGCCCGCTTGCGATACTACTTTGTCCTGGTTAGCGATTTTGTAGACTTGACCGTGATCGTCAACCAAGACGACGTCTCCGCTTTTATCGGTGCAGCCCTGGTCACAGGCCGCTTGGCTCGCATTCTTTGTAACGCACTTCGAGTTACAAAGCCACCCGGTCATATCGTTCGTTTTGCCCATATCGTCGGCATACAGCGAGATTGCTGAAGCCAGAACAGCAACCAGCAAGTAAGGGATTCGTTTCATTGTTCCTCCTCAAAGACAATCGGTCCGGGATCTGAGAACCCAGAGAATATCCTCCGGAGACTCCAGTTCGCTCTCTGACTCTGACTCGGACTCGTTGTATATAACCGATTGCCTCCCTTTTTATTCCACGGAAAACTTTTGTGGGCTATGGGAATAAAACGGCCGTCGGCTGGTTTACCCTTGTGTGCGCATCGGAAGCGAGCTTGCCACCGGGTCGTTTGAGCAGCTTGCCATGCCTCATTTCGAGCGGCTCTATAATTTTGCCTGCTGGCTAACGCATGACCGGCAAGAAGCCGAGGATCTTGTGCAGGAGACTTATGCCAAGGCACTTAAGGGATTTTCCTCGTTCCAGCCAGGAACGAATTTTCGCGCCTGGATCTACAAGATCCTGCGGAATGCGTTCCTGACCTCCCGCACGGGGCTGAAGGCGACCGCGACCGTACCGCTAGATCTTGAGGGCGAAGAGCAAACCTTGCCCGCAGTCATGGAGACGCCAGAGAGCATCCTGCTGCAGCGTTCGGATGGGCAGCTTGTGCAGCAGGCTTTGGAGCAGCTGCCCGTCGCCTATCGCGAGGTGCTGCTGCTGTGTGAAGTCGAAGAGATGTCGTATCAGGAAATCTCTGCCACGCTTTCCATTCCGATGGGCACGGTGATGTCGCGTTTATCGCGTGCCAGAAGAGCGTTGCGCAATGGCCTACAGCAACAGTTTGCAAAAAGGATGAACTAAATGGTGAAGCATGGTTTGTGAGTCTTGGACGGAAAAACTCGATACCTACCTCGATGGGGAGCTCCCCGAGGTGGAGATGCGCACCTTCGACGCTCATGTGCGCAGCTGCACCTTTTGCTCGGCGGACGCCCTTTCGCGCGTACAGATGAAGCGTACGATTCAAGTCGCGGGAAAACGCTTTGTTCCCAGTGCTGATTTCCGGAGACGGATGGAGCAGAGCATTACACCCAAACCGAAGCGCAGTTTCCGTCTGGGATGGATGTTCGCTGCGGCGGCAGCCGTCATTCTTGTGGTCGGGGCGTTGACTTCAACCTATGTGGGAAACCGGTCCGGCAGAGACTTGGCTTACCGAGATCGCGTTTTCAGCGAGATTGCCGACTTGCACGTGGCAACGCTGGCCAGCTCATCGCCGGTGGATGTGATCTCCACGGATCGACACACGGTGAAGCCTTGGTTCCAGGGAAAGATCCCCTTCGCGTTCAATTTGCCGGAACTCCAGAACTCCGAGTTCTCTCTGCTCGGAGGCCGGATGACCTACCTTGATCAAACGCCGGGCGCACATCTGATCTACGATGTGCGGAAGCATCACATTTCAGTGTTTGTGTTCCAGGAACGGACTTTGTCCTTGAAATTGCCCGCCGGCGTGGACGAGAATTATCCTTCGCCGAAGCAACTGCCGTTCAACATGGAAACATGGAGTCAAGGCGGGATTCGCTATTTCGTGATCGGCGACGCGAGTGCCGCGGACATCGATAGTCTTGCGAAATTGTTTAAAGCCGCGTCATAGATTTGACGTGTGTAATTTTGATTGCCTCATACTCTCATTGCCCCGGCTCTTTGCGCTGCTCCCGCGGATGGTGGTGCAACGGGTCGAGCGCAGAATGATGTTCACCCCTATGTAATCGTGACACAATGGTTAAGGCACAAACTTATAGCCC
>JBEKFN010000443.1:0-4642 GCA_050013295.1 Terriglobales bacterium | reverse complement strand
TTCTTGAAAGTCACCTCCAACAGCCACGGATAAGCCACGCCGACAATGGAAGATGACCTGGAAGCGGCCGAGGGCGCCCGCGCCACAAGCTGGATCTTACCCATAGAAGGAGACACTCGACCGGGGCGCCCGCCCACCAAATAATGAGTCTTGTAATAATTACAGTGTAATAAGTACCCGCTAGTGTCTATTTAACCACACCCGACCCTGAGCATTATCAATCAGTTACAACCACCCCAAGCGCGATAATTGTGACCGCGGATCACATCCGTTACTCAATGTACGTATTTATATGTACGTGCATTATTACCTGCACAAAATGTTCCACGTGGAACATTGTACGTACAATTGTTGTGCGGTTTCCGTCCGGGTATCGTCAGCGGCGGTTGATGAGCGCGGCTACGTAGCCTGCTCCGAAGCCGTTATCGATGTTGACTACGCTGACGTTGGAGGCGCAGGAGTTCATCATTCCGAGGAGAGCCGCCAGGCCTTCGAAGGCTGCGCCGTAGCCAACGCTGGTGGGAACGGCAATCACCGGGACTCCTACCAGGCCTCCGACTACGCTGGGGAGAGCGCCTTCCATGCCGGCGCAGACTACGATTACGCGGGCTTTGGCTAGGGTCTCGCGATGGGCTAGCAGGCGGTGAATTCCGGCGACTCCTACGTCGTAGATGTGCTGGACGTTATTGCCCATCAATTCCGCGGTGACGACTGCTTCTTCGGCTACCGGGATGTCACTGGTTCCGGCGGACACGACCACGATCACTCCCTTGCCGCGGGGCTTGCGGTCGCGCTGGAGGACGATGGCGCGAGCGAGTGGACGATAGTCGGCTCGGGGCACATGGTCAGCGAGTGCGGAGGCGACGGCGGCATACTGTTCTTCGGTGGCTCGCGTGGCTAGCACGTTGCCGCCGTGGGCGGCGAGGCGGCGGAAGATGTCGGCGACCTGGCTGGGCGTTTTGCCCTGGGCAAAGATCACCTCGGGCATGCCTTGGCGCAGGGCGCGATGATGGTCGATCTTGGCGAACCCCAGGTCCTCAAAAGGTAGGTGACGCAGGCGCTCGACGGCTTCGTCGGGGGACAGGCGCTTTTTTTTGACCTGGTCGAAGAGCTTGCGAAGGGCTTGGGAGTTCATAGGCGCTGAGGGCATTGTAGATTGTTGGGGGCATTGCCGGGGCTAGCAGAGGCAAGATCCAACCACGGGGGGCACAGGGGGGCCACAGGGAAAAGCGTTTGTTCTCGGCAAAATCAAGTGCTTTCAGTCACTTGCGTACATTACTCCAGTGGTTCAACGACCTTCGGAGAGATTGCCCCTTCCCCCGGCGCGCCCTATAATCGCCATACTCTGGTTCTGGGATTCTCCGGCAGG
Organism: Terriglobales bacterium; assembly: GCA_050013295.1. Classification (GTDB taxonomy): domain Bacteria; phylum Acidobacteriota; class Terriglobia; order Terriglobales; family Acidobacteriaceae; genus Acidiflorens. The sequence goes on along the minus strand of JBEKFN010000443.1, from coordinate 3,273 downwards.
TTTGCGGGTAGGTGGGCCCTAGGGAGTAAGTGTGTCTTTTGGCCGATCTTTATTTGGGCCGCGATTTTGTCCGAGATTTGGGCCGAGCCGAACCCGTATGCTTAGACGCCTGCAAATCACGCTGATGGCTGGCTTAACCGCGATCTCCTTTCTTTCCACGATGTTTTCGACTATGCCGGCGCGGGCGCAGTCGGGCGCGTCGTCAGGCGGGCGGGCGGGAGCGATTACTCCGACTACGGACGAATCCGGCCGCAAGATTTACGTTAATGAGGAGGAGCCTTCCTCGGGTTCGCGGGCGCGGGCTTCGACTCCTTCGCCGTCTCGGCTAGTTTATTGGAGTTCGACCGAGCACCGCTTCAAGCCGGTTCCGACGAGCGGAGCCGTGATGCGTGCGGCGCGCTCGGCGGCTTCGGAAGTCAACAACTACCTCGACGGCAGAGCGCAGTCTCACCCGACTCTTAACCGTGCCTTTACTCAACAGGATATCGACGCCGCGATTGACGCCGCGGCCGCCCGGCACCATGTGGATCCTAGCCTGGTGCGGTCGGTAGTCAAGGTGGAATCGAATTTCAATCCCAATGCGGTGTCGCGCAAAGGTGCCATGGGGCTGATGCAGTTGATGCCTTCGACCGCCCGGTCGCTCAATGTTGCCAATCCTTTTGACCCGGCGCAGAACGTGGATGCCGGGGTTCGGCATCTAAGGAAGCTGTTGGACAGCTACGGCGGCAACGTTCGCCTCAGTCTGGCGGCCTATAACGCTGGAGCGGGAGCGGTGGCGCGGAGTGCGGGCGTTCCGCATTTCAGGGAAACGCAGGACTACGTCCGCCGGATCACGAACTTGTATAACGGCGGCAGCGAGCCGGGCCCGCACATTTTCGGCAGCCCGGCGCACGAACCGGTCCACATGGAGCGCGATGCTCGGGGCGTGCTGTACATCAGCAATACCGAATGAGCGGCGTCTCGGGTGGTAGCTGGGCGGTTTGTTTTCTTTGAAACGGTAGGGTGGTTTCCCAGCAACTTTGCGACGTAGTTTGGGTTGTTATATCGAGCGAGGCGACGGACTTGTCGAGGCGACGGACCCATGCATTCCGGACGCAGCGAGCAAATGCATAGTCCTTCGCTTCGCGAAGGATGACAGGACTGGATTAGCAGGCTGGATTACCAGGCTGGATTTTCGCTCAGTATGACCAGGCTGGATGTTTATAGTAGGAATTTAGTGAAGACCCAGGCTTCTACGACCCTAACTCGTACGACCCTGACTCGATGCGCCCGCGCTTTTCGGCTGGGCGCAGCGCTGTTGCTCGTGCTGCTGCCGCTGCTTTCCGCATCGGCCCGCGTCCACCACAATGATGCCTGGGCCCGCCAGCAATTCGCCAAGGCGGAGCGCATGCGGGAGGCGCTCAACGGCCGTCCCGTTGGCGAGCGCGCTCGCCGCGAATACCAGCGTGTCATCGACTCCTACCGCCGTGTCTACTTCGGGTCTCCGGCTTCGTCGAAGGCGGACCCGAGCGTGGTGGCGACCGCCGAGCTTATGGTCGAGATGGGGCGGCGCTTTGACGACAACAAGATTCTGCGCGGCGCCATCGAACAGTACCGCTTCCTGCGCAAGGAATATCCCGGCAGCAAATACCGCTTCGCGGCCCTGTTTACGATTGGCGAGATCTATAAGGACGATCTCCACCAGCCCGAAGAGGCGCGGACGACCTTCACGGACTTCGTGCAGCGCTATCCGCGCAACCGGCTGGCCGATGATGCCCGCGCCGCGGTGAAGGAAATCGATGCCGAGGCGGCGGAAGAGGAACGCGTGGCCGAGAAGGCGGCGCGCAAGCGGCGGTCTAATGTCGGTACCAGCGTCGGTACGAGCGCCGGTGCCAGCGGCGGTACCAGCGTCGGTGCCAGCGGCGGCAGTGCCAGCGCTGGCTCCAGTTCCGACGGGGCGGCCGAATCCGCGGACGCCCGCCGCAGCGCCTTGCCGCGCGTCACCGGCGTTCGCCACTGGTCCACGCCCGACTACACCCGCGTCGCCATTGACGTCGAGCGGGAAGTGAAGTTCGGTTCCCAGCGCATCTCGCATCCCGACCGCATTTTCTTCGACCTGCGAGATACCACACTGGCCTCGACCCTGGTCGGCAAGACCTTCGACGTCGACGATGGCTTCCTGAAGAAAATCCGGGTCGCCGAATTTCAGCCGGGGCGCACGCGGATTGTGCTGGAAGTCGACAACCTCGCGAGCTACGACGCTTTCATGCTGCCGGACCCGTACCGGCTCATCATTGACATTCACGGCAAGGATATTCACGGGAAGCAGAAGCGGGCGATCACGGCCACAGCGGAGACGGCCAGCGCCGCAGGTCATTCCGCTCAGGGTACGGACGCGGCGGCTTCCGCGGAATCGGACGACTCCAGCGAGGCGGCAGCGTCGCCGGGCGGAGGCTCGAAATCCGATAGGCGGAAAGCTCAGCCGGACTCCGACACGAATGGGGTCGGTTCCCGGATACCGGGACTCGTCGAAACGGACTTGCCGCCCGAAGGAAACGGCAATGGAGTGATTAAGACCACGGTTGCGGTCAAAGGGTCGAACCGGAGGATCCCGAAGACGATCGTCGCGGCCGAGGTGGACCCGAAGGTTGACGCGAACGTCTATGCGAACGACACGGCTCCCTCGACAGTTGCCTCGCTGGAACATGAAAAACTTCGCCCCGAAGTAACGACGGGCCAGGGCGGTGTTATCTCCGACGCAGACGAGGCGAGGCCAACAAAGTCCGATTCACGTTCGTCTGCATCGTCTTCTTCCGTATCGGCGTCTTCTTCCTCGCACCGGAAGAAGTCACGTTACTCCGCCACGGCGGCAGCTTCCGACACCGCGGATCGTCGTTCGGATGATCCTCGTTCGGACACCCGTCTTAATTCGCGCGAAGCGCGTCCCACGGCCGCTGGCGACCGGTCTTTGACGCGCGTCCTTGGGCTGAAGATTGGCAAGATCGTCATTGATGCCGGCCACGGGGGCCATGACACCGGCACCATTGGTCCGAACGGCCTGCTGGAGAAGGACGTGGTGCTCGACGTGGCCAAGCGCCTCGGCCGTCTGCTCGAATCCCGGCTCGGCGCCGAAGTGATTTACACGCGCCGGGACGACACCTTCATTCCCCTTGAAACCCGCACCGCGATTGCGAACCGGGAGCGGGCGGATTTGTTCATCTCGATCCACGCCAACTCGAGCCGCGATTCCGATGCGCGCGGCGTCGAAACCTACTACCTGAATTTCACCTCGTC
>JBEKFN010000442.1:0-4554 GCA_050013295.1 Terriglobales bacterium | reverse complement strand
CGGTCTCCGCATTGCCGCAAGTCGATTATCCGACCATTCAGGTACTCACGTTTTATCCCGGAGCAAGCCCGACGGTGATGGCGACCACGGTGACGGCGCCACTGGAGCGCCAATTCGGACAACTGCAGGGTTTGAGCCAGATGACCTCCACCAGTTCCGGCGGATGTTCCGTCATTGTGCTGCAGTTCAACCTGGCTCTGAATATTGATGTAGCTGAGGAAGAGGTGCAGTCGGCGATCAACGCGTCGCAGAGTCTTTTGCCATCCATTCTGCCCGCGCCGCCGACTTACAGCAAAACCAATCCAGCCGATGCCCCTGTGCTCACCCTGGCCATCACCTCGAGTTCCATTCCGCTTTCTCAGGTCGAGGACCTTGTGGACACGCGTCTTGCGCCGAAGATCTCCCAGCTCAACGGGGTCGGGCTTGTAACCATCAGCGGCGGCCAAAAGCCCGCCGTCCGCATTCAGGCTAATCCCACGGCGCTGTCATCTTACGGCATCAACCTGGAAGACCTGCGTAGTGCGCTGACCCAGGCCAGTGTGAACGCCGCCAAAGGGAACTTCGATGGGCCGCGCCAGGATTACCAGATCGACGCCAACGATCAGCTGGTCACCACCGACGACTATCGGAAAGTTGTAGTTGCATTCCGTAACGGTGCGCCGGTGATGCTGCCCGACGTAGCAGGCATCGTGAATGGCGTAGAGAACAACAATCAGGCGGCGTGGATGAACCAGACCCCTGCGGTCATCCTGAACGTGCAACGCCAGCCGGGGGCCAACACCATCCGCGTGGTCCAGAGCATCAAGCAACTCATGCCGCAACTTGAGGCGAATCTGCCGACCGGCATACAGGTAGCAACGCTTACCGATCTTACAACGGCCATTGAAGCATCTGTTTCCGACGTTAAGTTCGAGTTATATCTGACGATCGGACTTGTCGTCATGGTCATATTCCTTTTCTTGCGCAGCGTATACGCCACTATTATTCCGGCTGTGGCTGTGCCGCTATCACTGATCGGAACGTTCGCGGCGATGTACCTGCTGGGTTACAGCCTGGATAACTTGTCGCTGATGGCGCTGACCATCTCCACCGGCTTCGTGGTGGACGATGCCATCGTGATGATCGAAAACATCTCGCGCTACATCGAGGCGGGCGATCCACCGATGGAAGCGGCGCTCAAGGGCGCGGAGCAAATTGGCTTCACCATTCTCTCGCTGACCGTGTCACTCATTGCCGTGCTGATTCCGCTCTTATTCATGGGCGACGTGGTGGGGCGCCTCTTCCGCGAGTTTGCCGTGACCCTGGCCGTCACCATCATCATTTCGGCGGTCGTCTCGCTCACGCTCACGCCGATGATGAGTGCACGTATTTTGCGGCACAGGCCACAGGAGCAGCAGGGACGCATCTATAAAATTACCGAGCGTGCCTTCGCGGGGATGATCGCGTTCTATGGACGGACGCTGAAAACTGTTCTTCGCTTCCAGACGATTACGCTATTGGTCGCCCTGGCCACACTGCTGCTTACGGTTTTCCTTTACATCGTCATTCCCAAAGGATTTTTTCCGGTGCAGGATACGGGCGTCATCCAGGGCATAACGCAGGCGCCGCAGACGATTGGCTCCAAGGCCATGGCAAGGAAGCAACTGGAGCTGGCAAAGGCGGTTCTGGATGATCCGGCGGTGGAAAGCCTCTCGTCGTTTATCGGCGCCGATGGTACGAATACAACGACCAATAGCGGCAGGATGTCGATCAACCTAAAGCCGCTCGACCAGCGCAAGATTAGTGCGTCTGACCTGATCCGCAGGCTCAGTTCCAGAATGAACCAGGTTCAGGGAATCCAGCTGTTTATGGAACCGGTGCAGAACATCACCGTGGATGACCGCGTGAGCCGCACGCAATATCAGTACACGCTCGAAGATCCCGATGCCAATGAACTCAACGACTGGACTAATCGTTTCGTCGACCAACTGAAGCAGTTGCCGGAACTGGAGGACGTGGCCACCGACCAACAAACGGGAGGGCTGGCGGTATCTCTGGTAATCGACCGGGTCACCGCCTCGCGACTGGGCATCGCGCCCACGACCATCGATAACACGCTGTATGACGCCTTCGGCCAGCGGCAGATCAGCACCATGTATACGCAGGTGAATCAGTACCACGTTGTGTTGGAGAGTGAACCTCAATTTCAGAAGGATCCGAATAATCTGAACCGTATCTACATCCAGTCCAATGCGTCTGCTGGCGCCACCGGTGCCGGAGCCGCTTCCTCTTTCGCGTCCTCCGGATCTTCCTCGGCAGGGTCGAATGCGCTCACCGCCTCCGCCCGATACACTCCATCGGCAAATACCCTGGCTCCTCCTGCGAACGCTCTTTCTCCGAGTGCCTCCTCGCCGTCGAGCACGGGAGCAAACTCTGCCGGCGCCACCAGTTCGGCCACCAGCAATGCCGTGCCGTTGAGCGCTTTCGTGCACTTCGAGAAGACGACAGAGGCGCTCTCCATCAATCACCAGGGTCAGTTTCCGGCCATCACCGTGTCGTTCAATCTCGCGCCGAATGCCGCGCTGGGCGACGCCATAACGTCGGTCGACAAGGTGCAGAAAGACATGCACATGCCTGCCACCCTGCAGGCCGGTTTTCAAGGTACTGCGGCATCGTTTACCAATTCGCTGGCCAATGAGCCGTTGCTCATTCTGGCCGCGCTGGTCACGGTCTACATCGTGCTTGGCGTTTTGTATGAGAGCTTCATCCACCCGATTACGATTTTGTCCACGCTGCCGTCGGCGGGCGTTGGCGCTTTCCTCGCGCTGATTCTCTTTCGCCAGGATTTGAGTGTGGTCGCGATCATTGGCATCGTGCTGCTGATCGGCATCGTGAAAAAGAACGGCATTATGATGGTCGACTTCGCGCTGGAGGGCGAACGCAAGCACGGGAAGAACGCGACGGATGCAATTTACGACGCCTGTTTGCTCCGCTTCCGCCCCATTATGATGACCACCATGGCCGCGCTGCTGGCGGGGCTGCCGCTGGCGCTCGGAACTGGTTTCGGTTCCGAGTTGCGCCGCCCGCTGGGCATCGCCATGGTCGGCGGACTGCTGCTGAGCCAGGTGCTCACGCTTTACACCACGCCCGTCATCTACATCTTCTTTGACAATCTGGCGCAGCGCTTTGCGCACAAATCGGGCCAGCCATCGAACCAGCCATCGAACCAGCCGAAGACCGGAGGCGGAGAGACGACCGGAGGCGGAGAACAGGCAGGGCCGGCATGAACGTCTCCGCACCCTTCATTCAACGGCCGGTGGCGACGACGCTGCTCACGGTGGCGGTTGCCCTGGCCGGGGCGATTGCGTTTGAGGTGCTGCCGGTGGCGCCCCTGCCGGAGGTCGACTTTCCGACCATTTCAGTCAGTGCAGGCTTGCCCGGAGCCAGCGCCGACATCATGGCGTCATCCGTAGCCACTCCCCTGGAGCGGCAGCTCGGTCATATTGCCGGGATGACGGAGATGACCTCCGCCAGTTCGCTCGGCAGCACATCGATCACCATTCAGTTCGACCTGAGCCGCGACATAGACGGCGCCGCGCGCGATGTGGAGGCGGCCATCAATGCGGCGCGAACCTATCTGCCCGCCAACCTGCCGGGCAATCCGACTTATCGCAAGGTTAATCCCGCCGATTCGCCGATCATGATCCTCGGCCTTACCTCCGACAAATACGGTCCCGACAAAATGTATGACGAAGCCTCCACCGTGCTCGCGCAAAAGTTGTCGCAGATTCAGGGCGTAGGGCAGGTGTCAGTCGGAGGCGGCGCGTTGCCGTCCGTGCGGGTGGACGCAAATCCCACACAATTGGCCGCCTATGGACTTACCATGGCAAATTTGCAGTCCGTGCTGAGCCTGCAGAACGCCGACCTGGCGAAGGGCCAAATCTCCGATGGTGAGGTGACGGCGGACATACTGGCCAACGATCAGATCTCGCACGCGGTGGACTACCAGCCGCTCGTCGTCGGTTATAAGAACGGCGCGGCGGTCCGCCTGTCCGATGTCGCGGAGGTGACGGACTCTGTGGCTAACGTCCGTGCTGCCGGATATTTGAACGGCAAGCGCTCGGTTACGGTCATCATCTTCCGCCAGCCCGGCGCCAACATCATTGACACGGTCGACCTCATCCGCGCGCAACTTCCGGTTATCAAGGCATCGATTCCGCTCGGCATCGAGACCACCATTGTTCTGGATCGCACCACCACCATCCGCGCCTCGGTCAGTGACGTCGAGAGGACGCTGCTCATTTCCATAGGGCTCGTCATTCTCGTGGTGTTTGTCTTCCTGCGCAACGGCCGCGCCACGCTCATTCCCGCCGTCGCGGTGCCGGTCTCGCTGGTCGGTACGTTCGCCGTGATGTATCTGTTCGGATACACCCTTGATAACCTCTCGCTGATGGCCATGACCATTGCCACGGGATTTGTGGTCGATGATGCCATCGTGGTGATGGAAAATATCGCGCGCCATCTGGAAAATGGCATGGAGCCCTTTGCCGCGGCGTTGAAGGGCGCGCAGGAAAT
>JBEKFN010000441.1:0-3544 GCA_050013295.1 Terriglobales bacterium | reverse complement strand
ATTCCCGCGCCGCCGCCTTCTCTCGCCTCTCGCTCTGCGAACAGGTTCGACTCCTGCCGGACCTACCTTGTCCTAGGGACTCCCCCTTTCGGGCCATTCCCCCCGCCGCGATCACAACGTAGAGTGGTTGTGAGCAGACTTCGGGGGAGGGCTGTTCGACGAGCGTCCCGTGACTCTAACAGAGTCCGGGCGCTTTCGTTTTTTGCGGCGTATTTGACTCTGTTTAGCAAACGGGCGGCATATTCATTAGTCCTTGCATCACGCCTTTGGCGCGCTCGTCTTCGATTTTGGCCTCATCATCTCCCACTCGTTCTCCGTCAGATCCCGTCCCAGCGCCGTGAACTCGCCTGCCCCTTGCAGCCACTCCCCGCCGTCCATGGTCACCACCTCTCCATTGACATACCCTGCGCCATCGCTGATCAAAAATGTGGCCAGGTTGGCAAACTCCTCCGTCGTGCCAAACCGTCCCAGCGGATTTCGTTTTTTTGCCGCCTCCGCCAGTTCTGGACGAGGCAGCAGACGGGAGAACGCGCCTTCGGTCGGAATCGGCCCCGGCGCGATGGCGTTCATCCGAATCCCGCGGTCGCCCCACTCGACGGCGAGGCTTCGCGTCAGCGCCTGCACGCCGGCCTTCGCCACCGCCGAGGGCACCACATATGCCGAACCCGTTGTCGTGTAAGTGGTGGTCACGTTCAGCACCACGCCTTCGCGCCCCTCCGCCAGCCAGCGCCGCCCGCAAGCCATTGTCGTGTGCAGCGTGCCCATCAGGACAATGCCAATCACAGACTGAAACGCCCCCAGCGAAAGTTCTTCCGTGCGCGCCAGAAAATTTCCTGCCGCGTTGTTCATGAGCACATCGAGCGGACCTTCGGCCCAGATGATCCCGATCATCTCTTCGACCGCCGATGGATCGCGCACGTCGCAAGGACGGGAGTGGATCTTGCCGCCGGTGCGCTCGCGTAACTCCTGTTCGGTCGCCGCGAGGACTTCGTGGCGGCGTCCGCAGATATAAACTTCCGCGCCCAGTTCCAGAAACCGTTGCGCCGTAGCCTTGCCCAAACCGGTGCCTCCGCCGGTGATAAGAATGCGCTTGCCTTGGAGCAGATCCTTCTGGAACATGGGTGTTGTCCTCCCTGAATGAACTGACGATTGTAATGGACAAATCTGCAGGTGAGCGACGGGCGCCCTCGCCCGTCCAAGCATTTTGGCGGCCGGACGGGGACGCCCGGCTCTCCACCATCAAGGTCGGGTTGAGGGAGACACCAGTTCCAGCCTCGCCAGCGCCCAGCGCGCGTGTTCCGCTACCACCGCGTCCGAATCCTCGCAGAGTTTCTTTAGCGTCGGCACAAATTTCTTGTCGCCGCTGTTTCCCATCGCAATCACCGCATTCCGGCGCAGCCCGGAAAGCTTGGCGCGCCGGACCGGAGATCCGCGAAACACTTCCCGGAACTCTTCCTGCTGCATCTCGGCCAGCCAGTCGAGTGCAGGATTGACCAGGCCTTCCCGCGCCTCGAACTCCGCCGCGGAAGTCACTGGAGCCTTGCGATTCCACGGGCAAACGTCCTGACAGATGTCGCATCCGAAAACGTGCCGTCCCATCCCCGAGCGCAGCTCGTCTGGAATCTCGCCCCGCTTCTCGATGGTCAGATACGAGATGCATAGCCGGGCGTCCAATTCGCCGGGCGCCACAATCGCCTGGGTGGGACAGGCGGTGATGCAGCGCGTGCAAGTCCCGCAACGATCCGGCGCAGGCAGGTCGGCGGTGAGCACATCGTCGGTGAGATCGTCTTTCGTGAAATCAAGTGAGATCAGGATCACGCCCAGAAATAGCCACGATCCAAGCTGCTGGTTGATGATGCAAGTATTCTTGCCGATCCATCCGACGCCGGCATACTTGGCGTACACGCGCTCGATGAGCGGGCCGGTGTCGACATAGGAACGTAGGTGCAAGTCGCCAGTTGCCAGCGGCCAGTTGCCAGTGGGTGGAGCGACGGGCGTTTCGCCCGTCCAGCAGTGTGGCGGCCGGGCGGGGACGCCCGGCTCTCCACAAGCAGCAATCATTCCGCGCAACTCATCTTCCACTTGCCGCAACCGGCGCAAGACGGCGTCGTGATAATCCTCGCGAGACCAGGCGTAGCGCGAGATCCAGCCTCGGCTGGCATCTTCGCTCTGCGCCTGAGTCGAGTAGGGATGCGCGGTGTTGTAGTTGATGGCGCACACGACCACACTGCGCGCCCAGGGAGCGACTCGGGCCAGCGACGCGCGTTTGAGTTCCCCGGCCTCATCGTGCGCTTCCATGTACTTCATTTCGCCGTGCTTCCCATCCGCGATCCACGGGGGAAAGACGTGCAACTCGCCGAAGTCGCGGACCGGCGCAATGCCGCAGAGATCGAATCCGGCAGCGCGCGCGCACCGCTTGATGCGAGTTGGAAGGTCGGAAAGCAAGTGGGCAGTCACTCGCGGCCAGTTCGGCCACGGGGGAACTCACATCCTCCAGAAAAGGCTACCACTTCACAGTGCTCTTAATCCGGCCGGTTGAGGGTTGACTTTCTAGCTTTTGGGCGCGCGCCCATGCACCGCCTTCTTGGCGGCTGGGGTGAAGTGCTCGATCCGGTTCCGGCCGTTCTCTTTGGCCTTATAAAGGCCGGCATCAGCCTGATTCAACAACATTTCCACTTCGTTCTTCCCCTCGCAAGCGGAGACGGCGACTCCCATGCTCATGGTGATGAGTCTTTCCTCGCCGGAACAAACCACAGGTGTTTTGGCAATGATCTCGCGCAGTCCATCGGCGCGCAGCAGAGCGTTGGGCAGATCGCAGCTGGGCAGAACCATAAGGAATTCTTCTCCGCCATAGCGGCCAACGCCGTCGTAGACGCGCAGTTGAGTGCGCAGGCGCCGGCCGATTTCCCGGAGCGCCTCATCGCCAAAAAGATGGCCCAGAGTGTCGTTCACGTTCTTGAAATGGTCAACGTCGCAAAGAATCACGGCCACCGGCTTGCGCTCCCGGCGCGCTCGTTCCAACTCCCGCTCCAGCATGGCGAGAATTTCTCCGCGATTCGTCAACCCGGTGAGGCTGTCGTGGGTGGCGGCGTGGCGCATGGACTCGCGAGCGGAAACCAGTTCCTCCTGCAGGTCGAGGATGCGCTTACCGACCAGCAGGCGCGCCTTCAATTCCAGCTCGTCGAAGGGCTTGACCAGATAGTCGTCGGCCCCGGCTTGCATGGCCTGGAGCATATTTTGGCGGCCCTCCTTGCTGGTCAGCAAGATGATGTAAGTGTAGGGACTGGACGATCCGGCTTGGCGGATGCGTTGGCAAAGCTCAATGCCATCCAGATCGGGCAGCACCCAATCGAGCAGAACGAGCTTGGGAGCATTCGGCTGCTCCAAGATTCGCCAACCTTCGGAGCCGCTCTCCGCGAGGGTGACGCCAAAACCCCAGCTGCGCAAATGATCGCCGATCAATTTGCGGTAGACAGCGGAATCATCGACCACCAAGGCTTGCATCAGTCTTGAACCTCCGACCTCCGCTGCGCCAAACCAAGAA
>JBEKFN010000440.1:0-6068 GCA_050013295.1 Terriglobales bacterium | reverse complement strand
CATTCGCGTGCGATTGGCAGAGGAGTCCATCCTGCTCGGGTCGGCGGGCACGGTGCTAGCCAACCGCGATTGGGTCGCCTCCGACTCTTGTTTCTGGATCCTGTATGCAGACGTTCTCACCAGCGCCAGCCTCGGCCGCATGATGGAATTCCACCGTGCCAGGCAACCGGCCGCGACGCTCGGTTTGTATCAGGTGCCGGACCCGTCTCGATGCGGAGTGGTGTCATTCGACGAACAGATGGTCATCCGCGAGTTCGTGGAGAAGCCTGCCCATCCGAAAAGCCGGTGGGCATTTTCTGGACTCACGATTGCTACTCCAGAGCTCCTGACCCAGATCCCGCAGCGTTGTCCGGTCGATTTGGGGTTCGACGTTTTCCCGCGACTGACGGGCCAAATGCTTGCTTATCCTATTTCCGACTACCTGCTCGACATAGGAACGTTGGAAAATTATCAAGCAGCTCAAACCGGTTGGCCGGGTCTGTCGGCGTGAGGAGAAATCGACGTTGGTCTCTTTAGCTTGCTCGTCACACACCGGGTCGCGGTTGCAGGCGGTGGTGTTCGATATGGATGGCGTCATTGTGGACAGCCATCCAGCACACCGTTTTGCCTGGAGGGAATTTCTACGAACCTTTGGAAAAGAGGTTACCGACAACGAGTTGGATTTCATCATGGACGGGCGAAAACGCAAGGATATTTTTTTTCACTTCCTCGGTCCACTGACGGACGAGCAGGTGCAGGAGTACGGGAATCTCAAGGACGAATTTTTCTGGCAAGCCGCGCCCGATGCCGTTCCTGTTCCCGGCGTCTTCGAGTTTATCGAATGCATTCGTCAAGCAGGAATCACAATGGCGGTAGCCACCTCGGCGAGCACCAATCGCACACGAGATACCTTGCAACGGCTGAGCTTATTGAAGCATTTCAAAGCCGTGGTTACAGGCGACGATGTTCGCGAAGGGAAACCCGATCCTGGCATCTATCGACTGGCCTGCCAGCGCATTCACTGTCCTGCGGAAGCTGCCGTGGCCCTCGAGGATGCCGCGGCAGGAATCCGGGCAGCCAAGAGCGCCGGCTTGAAGTGTGTTGGAATTGCCGGCGATCAATCCCAAGACAAGCTGACCGCCGCCGGCGCCGATTATGTCCTCCGAGATTTTCTTAATCTCTCTCTCCGAGAGTTCCATTCACTGGTTGGGATGCAACCCCGGCTGAGCTGAGCGATCTCTCATACCGCAGTCGTTGTCGAGGTGTGGGGAGGTGGGGAAACGCGCAAGCAGTTTTCCATCTCTCCACGCCTCGTTTGCTTTACCCTTGGCCGCTCGTCGTCGACGCCGATCGGCGGGTGCACCGTAAGTGCCTGGTGCTGCGCGTCGCGCACGATTGAATAATGACGATTGACTAGTCGTTGAATCACATTTGCCACCGTGAATATGCATCTGCTCATCAGATTGTCGCTCGGACTCGGCCTCTTGCTCGCCGCAAATTCGGTCGTCGCAAATTCGGCGGCCCGTGGGGAGGACCATGATTCTCTCAGCCAGCCTCTCAACGATATCGTCGCCGTTGGACGTGGAGGAGGGGAAATATTGCTCGCAAACTTGGCAGAACCAGTCGCACGGCTACAATGGCGTTTTCGCGAGATTCCTGTTTCCCCTTCAGGCACCGCCATCGTCGATGTTGAACTCTCCACCGACGGCACCAAGGCCCTGGTCGTCTTCGCCGACGGTGCGCCCCGCGTTCTCGATCTCACCGAGCGCATTACCCGAATCAGTGTCAGTGATGTATTCGCCTCTCAGCACCGCTCGCCCCACCAACTTTTCCCCTACGCGGCGGAGGAAAGAGTCTGCCTCCTCGACGACATGGGCCAGTCCGGCGAAAGACCGTGCACGGAAGCTGCGGCCGCGTCCGTCCACGAGGACGGTCGAGTGCTGTACGCATACAAGGACGGCCGGCTGGCGGTCGTTTCCCCCCAAAGTGGCATCCGGGAAGAGCTCCCCTACCGTCTGCCGCCAGGTGCAAATTTTCAATTGTTGGCAGGTCATCAAGGAGACATGCGGGATTTTCTAGTCCTCGTGACCGAGCCCGGCACGGACCAGAACGGAGCGGCTCCAGTTCCCGTGGATACGATCCCCGTGGCCAGGATCCCGCTTACGAAAATCATCGATCCGCGGCAGCCAGCCGCTCCTCTGGGGCAGTTTTCGGATCCCACCGTCGCGGCACTGCGCGCACTGCTTGAATTTACCGGAGCTGGCGCTGTCTCTGCGACACCGGAAGACCGTCGCACTGCTCAAGTGAGTGAGTCGACCCTGGAAACGCTGGCTGCGCACCTCGCTGAACACCCCAACGACCAGACACGTTCCGCCGAAGTTACCTGGTCGTTCTATCGCGTCACGGCCAACACGGAACTCTATGCGCCGGTCCTCGAATTCGCCGACGATGAACCCGACTATCCGACTGACGTAAACATTTGGCAAACGATCAGGCCGCTGGCTCTCGGCACATCGAATGCAGATTACCAAGCAGCCTATGCGTCCTTGGGCGATCGGCGATGGTCGCGTTGTAAATCCTATGTGCGGACTCTGTCCTACCCTGGAACCTGGTTGATCGAATACTGGTTTTATTATCCATTCGATGAAGGCAAATCCCACCCGCACCTCCACGATTCCGAACACCTGTTTGTCGAAGTCGACAAGCTCGGCGGAACCGTTCGGAATGTTTTTGCCTCCGATCATGATTCCTTGGTTGCCAACAATCTTTATTCGACGCTAGTCAAAGATTCACCTCCCGTGGCGCTTCCCCTCTTCGCGATGGTCGAGCTGGCAAAGCACGCGATGGCGCCGGATTTGAACCATGACGGGCGCTTCACACGCGGCGTCGATGACAATCTGCACCTTGAACCATATGCCTTCTGGGGCCTTCGTGATCGGAGCGGCAAGGTGCATTTTCTGATGGAGCCGTATCTGGCATCCATGACCCTGCCACGACACCGGGACGGCCGCTTTGCCCTCGCGGATGCGGAGGCCATTTTCCCTGGTCTGGATGTGCCCCCCGAGCACCAGGTATGCACGCTCCAGCCGTTCCCAGATGATCCGCCGTGCGCGCATTGTGACCGCGCAACTGCGGACGCAGGAACGGCATACCTGGACCACCATGCCGATGCGCGTGCTCCGGAGGGCATTTACAAGACTTACGTTGTGCCGTGGCGCGAAGTGCGACTCGGCGTGGGGATTTACGACTGGTCGGAAGGCAGGGCGGAAGTGTCTTTGGGGCTTGCGGGTGATTTTCGTCATATGACGGGAGGCCTCTTGCCGATTCCAGCCCGGCTTGCGCTGGAATTTGGTTGGAAACCGCTGGCCAAGGACATTGACGTGCACTTGGACGGTGTGAGCGGCGTTGTGTTCAGCAGGTCAACCTTGTTTGCCGGCGTGGGGCTTGAGCGCCTGATCACTAGCACGCAGGGTTTCTATTCTGAAGTGACGCCGAAATGGGTGGACATCTCAGAGCGTGTGATAGACGGAGTGTTTTCACCTTCCGGCCTCCATTGGCAATATGGCGGAGTGTCATATCACACTGGGTACATTCTGGAACTGCCGAGCGCGCACAGAGGTAACTTCACCAACTTCATCGGCGTTGTAATTCGCGACGCTCCGAGCCACCCCATGCTGTTTGAATGGCGCGTCAGTGTCGGATTCCTGCGGCGAAGAGGCCGCCACGACTTCGGCGCCCGCCGCGGGGATCGCAACCCGTACGAGTAACTTACGAGGAACTATGGCTCATGGCAGGTTAGATCCCCGCGAGCTGTCGTTTGAAGTGACGACTAGCCGTTGACTCTGGACTAATGGCTGACAGACTGAGAGCTGACAGCAAGCACTATGCCTTGACGAGTTGTTCCGCAACCTCTGGAAGTCCGGCAGCATGCCACGCGTCGAAGCCTCCCGCCACATTGATCACATTGCGATAACCCGCGCGCTCGAGCAGACTGCAGCCAATCATGCTGCGATATCCGCTCTTACAGTGAACTGCAACCGAACGGTCTCGGTCGATTGCGGGCAGTCCCTGCGGAAACGTATCGAGCGCCCGACATTGCACTTGCGGGATATGCCCAGCTTGCCATTCGCCTTCGCGCCGCACGTCGACGACGTCGGTCGCCCGCAAGCTCTCGTCGCGCAGTTTCTGGTTCAGTTCCTGAGGGGAAATCTGCGCCGTCTTCAGCACCGGCAGGCCAGCCTTCTGCCAAGTCGCCAAGCCACCCGCCAGATAACCACGCAAATCTTCGATGCCGACACGAGCCAGCCGTAGCCGAGCTTCCTCAATCTGCGCCTCTGTGTCGCCGATCAGAACCGGCTTTGAGTGGATACCAAGAATTCCGCCTGCCCACGATGCGAATTGTCCCGAGAGAGCAATGTTGATCGACCCCGGCACGTGTCCTGTCGCAAACTCGTCGCCCGGACGAACGTCAATGACGTTGACGCTGATGTTGGCATGGGCATTCTGCCGCAACAGTCCCCGCACTTCGGCCGGAGAAAGTGCCGGAAGCGGCGGCAAGTCCGTCAACGCCGCCGCCCCCGAACGATTGATCTCGGCATCCTCAAGAAAATAGTCGGGACGAGCCGGAAGGTTGGTGGTCAACTGCGCGATGAATTCTTCCCGGCTCGCAATATGCAGCGCATAGTTTGTAAGGCGCTCCGCCCCAATCGTGGACGAGCGTTCTGCCCGCATGGCTCGTCCGCAGAGCGAGCCCGCACCGTGCGCGGGATACACCATCACCCCATCCGGAAGCGCCAGCAACTTCTCGTGCAGACTGTCGTAGAGCAACCCCGCGAGTTGCCGCGGCGTGTGCGTGCGCGAAAGATCGGGGCGTCCGACATCGCCAATAAACAGCGTATCGCCGGTCAGCACCGCGCAGGGCTGCGCTGCTTTGCCGTCAGACGACATGCCTTCAGACGATTTGTCTTCAGACGAATTACCTTCAGACGATTTGTTTTCCTCTGTAACCACCAGGCAGACGCTCTCCGGCGTATGGCCAGGCGTCTCCAGCGCGCGAATCCGCACGGCTCCCATCCTGACTTCAAAGCCGTCGGTCAGCGGCACATGCGGGAATTCGGCGCTGGCTTGCGCTCCGATGTAAATCTTTGCGTCCGTGCGTGCCGCGAGTTCTTTGTGTCCCGAAACAAAGTCGGCGTGCAGATGAGTTTCGAATATGTGGCGGATTTTAAGATTCTGCTCGTCGGCCGCTTTCAGATAAATGTCCACATCGCGTTGCGGATCCACCACTGCGGCTTCGCCCTCGGATCCGATCATGTACGAAGCATGAGCCAGGCACGTAAGATAGAATTGTTCAAGATACATATCGTGACTCCGGACGGGATGCAGCTTTCCCGCGATTTTCAGATCGCCGCTTTGCAGATTATCACTGTCGCCCGCCGGGGTCGATATTGCAGCTCCATTCGGAACTACAGGTCAGAATGGAGTGCAGCAGTTTTTGCACGAAGTGCCCGCAACTGGGAAAAAAGTATCCCGAGAGTGTTTTCCAACCTATTGACCGGCCTATGGTTAAATGTTGCACCGTGTGCGTACTCCTTTTGTAACTTGGACTTGCACCCGATCACGGCCTACAGTCAATGGAGCCGCGTTTCTTGGGTTTTCGGTCCCCGGCGTGCATCGAAGCATTTGAAGGTTCCGAGATTCACTGGGGCTCCGAACTTGGATTTACTAGCCAGGCGAACGAATGACGAAGCGCATCAAACTCGGGTTGGTACCAGGCGGATCGGCGCTCATCCTAGTATTCGCGATCGCCGCAGTTCTCAGTATGTCCGTCTCGGGATGCGCCCAAAGCACTCCCTACGTCATCGCCGCTTCCAGCAGTCCCGCTGCTCTGCCCGCCGCCACCAGTGATGAAGCAGACGAACCTATCCTCACTATCAAGAAACGCGTCGATGAAGTCAACGTACTGTTCATTGCTACCGATCGCCACGGCAAGTTCGTCCGCAATCTGAACCAGAACGATTTCTCTATTTTCGACGACCACAAGCCCGTGCAGTCCATCCTCAACTTCCGCCGCGAGACCGACCTGCCCA
>JBEKFN010000439.1:0-3732 GCA_050013295.1 Terriglobales bacterium | reverse complement strand
GAACAGGACTTCATCTTCAAACCTCAAGGCGTCGTCAACGGTTCGAGCAAAACGCTTGAGGATATGGAGCGAGCCCACATCCTGCGGGTGGTCGAGGAATGTGGAGGCAATCAGAGCCATGCCGCGGAGATACTCGACATCGACCGGGTCACTCTCTATCACAAGCTGAAAAAGTACGGCTGGACGAGGACTCCGGTGGAGACGCGATAGAGCTGGAGCCTGGTTCTCAGTTCTCGATTCTCAGTTCTCAGTTTGAATCTGGGTTTACTGAGAGCTGAGAACTGGGAACTGAGAACTGCCCCATGAAGCTGCTGCAACTGTTGCCGATCGGGAATGTGGATGACGGGCTGCTGAAGGATCTGCGGCCCGCCGTCGAAGAAACTTTCCGCGTCTCCTGTAAAGTGCTCCCAGTCCGGTTGGATCCCGAGTTCGCGTTCCACGGAGAGCGGCAGCAGTACCACTCGTCGGAAATCCTGCAGCGCATGCAAAGTTTTCTTACCTCGGACTCCTGGCGAATGCTGGGCGTAACCGCCGTGGATCTGTACATCCCGATTCTTACCTTCGTTTTTGGCGAGGCGCAGATGGGTGGACCCTGCGCCGTGGTCTCCGTGCACCGGCTGCGGCAGGAACTCTACGGCCTTCCGCCCGACCCAAAACTATTTCGCCAGCGCGCGCTCAAAGAAGCGGTCCATGAACTCGGCCACACGGTGAGTTTGACGCACTGCGAAGACTACCGCTGCGCCATGGCCCCGTCCCACGCCGTGGAATGGATCGACCTCAAGGAAAGCACGCTGTGCACGAACTGCCAAGCCGTGGCAACACCGATGACGCGGATCTCGTCGGCACGAATCTTCTGAAATCTATCGGGTAGGGCACAGCTTCAGGCGGGTGGCTTGTCCAAGCTTCGCTTGGGCGGGCCTTTGACTTTCCCTTCACCACAAACGCCCAAGACTTCACTTTCGCGAACAGGACTGGCCATCGTCCTAGAGCCGCATCACCTGAAATTGGGTAGTGGGGTCCTAAAGCACCACTACCGAAATTGCGGGTGATTGTGCGAACAAACGAGACGGGAGTACTATGGTGCGTTTGCGTTCCGAGGGGCATGGGCCTCGCTGCCCACGCCCAGCGAACGCATCTATCCCCAAGGAGGAAATCGGCCATGAAGCCGTCTACCTGTGTTTTGAGTCTTTCGATGATTCTTCTCACCTGTTCCTCGTTTGCGTCCCCTTCCGCCTCGGCTGAACCTTGCGCAAATCTCACCAGCCTGTCCCTGCCAAACACGACGATCACACTCGCCCAATCCTATACCGCCGGCGAAACCGTCACCGGCACCACTACGGCCCCCGTCGCTCTTTGCCGGGTAGCCGGAACGGTCAAGCCAGGTCCGAAGTCGGACATCCATTTCGAAGTTTGGATACCGACCGATGGAAGCTGGAATGGCAAGTACCAGCAGGTCGGCAACGGCGGCTTCGCTGGTTCGATTGAGTATTCCGCCATCGCCACCGGCGTCTCGCGCGGCTATGCTACTGCCTCAACCGATGACGGAACTTCCGGTCCGCCGGCTGGAGCTCCAGCTTTCATCGGGAACATGGATGTCCTGCTCGACTATGGATACCGTGCCATTAAGGTGACGACCGATGACTCGAAGGCCATCGTCGAAGTGCTCACGGGCCAAGCTCCCAGCCACTCTTACTTTGTGGGCTGCTCGGACGGAGGCAAGGAAGCGTTGAAGGAAGCGCAAACCTACCCCGACGACTTCGACGGTATCATTGTGGGCTCGCCCGTCAACGACCAGATTGGAGAGTTCGGCTCATCCTATCTCTATGACATGGAGGTGACCCTCAACGGTCCGCAGACCAACGGCGTTCCAAACGCCTACATTCCAGCCAGCCAGTTCCCCCTGCTCACTAACGCGGCGCTTGCTCAATGTGTCGGCATAGATGGCGGCGTGGCGACCGATGCATTCCTCAGTGACCCACGGCAGTGCTTTTTCGATCCGCAAGTTGCCGAGTGCAAGGCTGGCCAGGATTCCAGCGCTTGTTTGACGCCGGCTCAGGTCGAAGCAGCGAGAAAAATCTATTCTGGGCCTCACAACCACAGTGGCCAGTTGCTCTTCCCCGGTTATGAGCCGGGCGGCGAGGTCGCTGGCGGTTGGTCCAGCTGGATTTCCGGAACTTCCCCCGCTGCGCCTCCGGCTGACGGAGCCTTACAGGCCGTTCTCGGCTATGGTTTCACCTGTGACCTGTTTCTGGGGGTTACAACCTGCAACTATCTCGGCGTAGACGTGGACAAGCAGGACGCCATTACCCGCAAGACCCTCCAGCCCATCCTCAGTTCCGTCAACCCCGACCTGAGACCGTTCAAGGGCCAGGGCGGCAAGATGATCCAGTATGCCGGATGGAACGACACCGCAATCGCACCCGAGAATGGCCTCAACTACTATAGAGCAGTCGAGAGCATGATCGGTGATCCCCACGACTTCTACCGCGTCTTCATGGTGCCCGGCATGGCGCACTGCAGCGGCGGCGCCGGTCCCAACGCGTTTGGAAACGGCTCCAGCAATGGGCCGGTGATCGATGCCCACCACGACGTGTTAAAGGCCCTGGAACTCTGGGTAGAGGGGGGAATCGCGCCTGAGAAGATTATCGGCACACATTACGTGAACAACACTCCGGCGCAAGGCGTCCAATTCCAGAGGCCGCTGTGCCCCTATCCGAAACGCGGCGAGTATAAAGGAGCGGGCGATCCAAACAACGCCTCCAACTTCAAATGCGTTAACCATTTTGACGATTTCGACCCTAGGAACCTGGGACCGCAAGTTGCCTACGATGGTCGCGACGTTAACCCGTAGTTAAAGGAAGTAATCGGGGCGTCGCATCGCAAGGTGCGCGCCCCAGCTTTGACGCACACGGATCGGGCCGGCGAATGTGAATATCACGGTGCGTGGGTGTTAAAGTCACTGTGATTAGCAGCGGAGTGGCGGGTGGCCAAGCTTCGCTTGGGCGGGCCCTTTGACTTTTTCTTCACCACAAACGCCCAGCGCGCACCATCACAGACCCCAACCGCCCGTCGCCGGGCGTTTGTGATGAAAAAGGGCAGAAGGCAGATTGCGGCGGTCAGCGAAAAACCCCAAGCAGTGGGCGGACCTGGGCTAATCGCGTTGGAGTCGGGATCGCGCTTTTGACCGATTGTGGCGTCTGATCCCAAGCCTCAAAGCAGCTGGGAATGCGGCTGCGCCCCAGATCGAGAACAGAAACAGGTACACCTCTTTCAGGGAAACACCGATGTTCTCAAGGGACCAACGAACCACGAAAGCGCCCGTGAGTCCGAGGAGAATGTCGGCCCCGGTCCCGAATCCGTCGTCCCCTGCGATCTTGCCACCGGCCCAACCGGCCAGCGCTGCGGCAAGTAACCAAATGGAATAGTACATCCCCAGCCCCGATAAACCATGTCACGCTAGTCGTGGAGAACAACATTAAGCAGCGAGCTATGGACTTGCAGCCCGCTCCCGCTATAGTCGACAAAGCCCAACTTTCTGAACCTATTCATGAAAAAACTGACCCGCGAGCGCGTTGTGCCCACCATTTCGGCCAGCGTCTCCTGGCTGATTTTGGGAACTACCGTCTCGGGTTTGCCTTCCTTGCCAAACTGGGCGAGCAGTAGAAGGATCCGGGCCAGCCTCTTTTCGCTCGAATTGAAAAGCTGATCCACCAGATCTTCTTCGTACCGGAT
>JBEKFN010000438.1:0-3140 GCA_050013295.1 Terriglobales bacterium | reverse complement strand
GTTGCGCATCGAACAGGGTTCGATCGTGACCATCATGGGCGCCAGCGGCGCCGGCAAGAGCACGCTGGGCCGCATCATGGCCGGCATCGTCATCCCACAAAAAGGAATCGTCCGCCGTTCCCCGGACTTCACCCGGCCGTCGGACTTGGTGTACGTGGACCAACATCCGATGAATGGCGTTTTTCCCTGGCAGACGGTCCTCGAGAACGTGCGCTATCCGTTGGAGAAACTCAAGTGGGAAAGCCGCGAGCGCCGCGACCGCATCTGCTACCTGATGACCTTGTTCAGGCTGAGCGCGCTGTCCGATGTTTATCCAGCCCAGCTTTCCGGAGGCGAGTTACAGCGCCTGGCGCTTTCCCGCTGCCTCTCCTGGAAACCGAAACTGGTGATTTTGGATGAGCCTTTTTCGGCGCTCGACGGCCAGGTCAAAGCGGAAATCACATCCGCCTTGCACGAGCTTGCGCTCAAAGACCGGATGACGCTCGTCCTCATTACCCATAATGTCTCGGATGCGCTGGCCCTGGGTATGCGGTGCATCATCATCGCCAGACGGCCGGTGCGGGTGATGTCCGATCTCGACTTCCACCTGGGTTTTCCCCGCGAGGAGAACACGCCCGATTACGGTGCCATGCAGCAGGCGCTGATCAACGGTATTCGCGACGGATTGGTTTAGGCGATGGATTGAAACTGGTCTCATAAATGGGTTGGGTAGGGCACGGCTTCTAGCCGTGCCGTTAAGGCCGATAAAAATGCGGGCTTTAGCCCCTGAGGGCTGAGACGTCCCGCTCGGAGAACCATTTATGAGACCAGTTCTGGTTTAGGTGACGGGTTGGTTTAGACGATGGATTGGTTTCGGCGAAAATGGCGCGCGTTGTCCTTCGTTGGCGGCCTGATTGCAGTGTGGGCCATCGTCGCCGCGCTGCGTCTGGTCGATCCCATCGTTCTACCCGCGCCCTGGAACGTGGCTCGCGCGGTGCCTGGCATGCTCCGCGAGAGACTGCTCGCGGATATCGGCTGGACGCTGTTCCGTGTGCTCGCGGCTTTGCTGGTTGCCTGCGTGTTCGGTATTCCAGCGGGATTGTTTCTGGGTTATCGCCAGCGCGCCTACAAAGTTGTCGAAGGGCCCTTGCACGCATTGCGCTCCATTCCCGCGTCCGCGCTGTTCCCGTTGTTCCTGATCGTGGCCGGAGTCGGAGAGACCTCGATCGTGGCGTTGGCAGCCTATCCCAGCCTGCTGGTGATCCTGGTCAATGCGGTTTCGGGCGCAGCCCTGGCCAATCAGAGCCGCCTCTACCAAGCTCGTTTGTTAAACCTGAGTTCCTTACAGATGGTTTCCGACGTGCTCTTCTACGAGGCGCTGCCCAGCATCTTCGATGGCATACGGACTGCGGTTTCGTACTCCCTGGTGCTCGTGGTGGCGGTCGAAATGTTCATCGGCTTGGGCGAACGCGGACTGGGGCGCGGCATCTATCTTTACCAGTCCAGCTATCGCATCCCGGAAACCTACGGGGCCATCATGATTGCCGGCATGATCGGGATCCTCCTGAACTGGATCGTGACCAAACTTCAGCATCACATGCTGCGCTGGCTCCCGAATGTGCGCGAGGAGCAGTGAGAGAAGATTCGGTAGTGGCTCAGAGTTGGTCGCCATCTGAGCAAGCGTTTCTTGCGCCGCATCAAGAAAAGAGTTGTCATCCTGAGGGAAGCGAATCACTCCTAACAGCATCAAGATAGTAACTGCAATATGAACAGACGCCACAATCTACTTTATTAACAGATTATGTACCCACAATGGGTTGTGCCCTGTGGAAAACGCGTCCATAAGCGGTATTTCATTGGTTGTTCCTTGACTCAACTTGTGCTAGAAAATAGAAAGCCCGCAATGTTTTCGCGGGCTTCAAGATTTGCCTCGACGGAAGAATGTCAGAGGGCTTTAGATGTGTCCTAGCAAACCCACCATAAAGCCCCGCTCATAATCCCGTCAAGAAAAATCTGAGGGAGAATCATGCTCATCAAGGGTTCTCCGCAATCTAACGCTAGCAGGGCAGTTGACAGGTAGGGTGTACTTTATGCCGATACACGCTTAGCTCTCTGCACCATTCGGCGAGCCGTGCAGCAGAGCGATAACAAAAAGGCCCGAATCGCGCCCCGGTGAAGAGTAGCGAGTCGAGCCATGGTGAGCCACCATGTCGGAGCGTGAATCCAGTTTGGCGCTGGAGTCCGCTTTAGAAGCGGTTCGTTCCTTCGGGAATGCGGTCCGATCCCGCCTCCCTCCGTCATTATAGCGTAGTGCTGAATACAAGGAGAAAATGATGCCTCTTCCTTTTCCTACTGGTCGCCTGAAGACAAAAAACAAGGAATTCCATGAAATAGTCGCGGATTTCCGTCACGTCGTGTGCAGCGTCATCCGTCAGCGACCTATGCCTGGCGGAAATGGAGCAAGGGCAATTGGGACTGGGTTCTTTGTTTCCAAGGATATTTTCATTACCTGCGACCATGTGATGAACAATCCGGGTGACCCCCATAGAGCCGGGGACTCGTATGTGCTCGTTGCTAACCTGACAGGTACAAGTGGGAAGGTATATTCAATACCGGCCCCGCAACTAGGTAAGGAAATTTCCCTTTTTCCAAACTTAGATTTAGCAGTGCTTCGGGTCCCGAACACCCCACAAGATCAGCCTTATGCTGCACTGGAATACGGGGATGTGTACGAGGGAGAAGGAATTGGTGTTGTTGGCTATCCCATTCCAGAATTGCAGGTGGTCAATGGCAATATAACCTTCGCCGCCGTGATCTACCGCGCAGCTAAAGGTTCGATCACCGCATGTTTTTCCGCCAACGATGGCGCTCTTCAAAACGTGCCCTACATCGAAGTCAACTTCCTTTTTGTGCCGGGGAATAGTGGCGGGCCTGTGTTTTCTGCAAAAACAGGAAGAGTAATGGGCTTCGTAAGGGCCTATCGAGCGGTCAAGATCAGGGAAAGTGTCGAGACAACAACTATGATTCAGCAGTTGCTGAATGGAGGATGCCCGTTAATTCGTAGAAAGTAGCGACTCTCAACCCCGGTCATAATGACCGAGGGTAGTTTTTCTGCCAAGAAAAAGGAGAGAGTCGCTATGAAGAAACGATACCAGATCGAC
>JBEKFN010000437.1:0-3881 GCA_050013295.1 Terriglobales bacterium | reverse complement strand
AGCAGGGCGCGATAGCTGATGCCCAGCGTGCGGGCTGCCTGCTTACGATTCCAGTGGTGCTGTTGCAGCACCTTCAGGATGACCTTACGCTCCAGTTCGTGCACGCACTGGCGCGTCAGTTGCTTCAGAGAAATCGGCCCGTCCAGCGAGAACTCGGGATTGAAAAAGTCGGGCTCGCGGGCCACCAGGTCGGTGGTGATCACTTCCTCATGGCCCAGGATCACGTAGCGCTTGATCAGGTTTTCCAGTTCGCGAATATTTCCCGGCCAGTGATATTTCTGCAGCACCGCCAGCACTTCATTCGACAGAGGCCGCGCCCGGCAGTTGAACTTGCGGTTGTAGTATTCGAGGAAGTAGCTGCACAGATCTTCAATATCGCCACGGCGTTCCCTTAGCGCCGGCATGCGCAGATTCACCACGTTGATGCGGTAGTAAAGATCCTGGCGGAAAGCCCCCGACTCGATCTCCGCTTCCAAATGGCGGTTGGTCGCGCACACCACTCGCACTTCGACCTTCTTGTCTTCCTGGGCGCCGATGCGGCAGAACTGCCCATCCTGCAAAAGCTGCAAAAGTTTCGATTGCAAGGATGGGTCAAGCTCGGAAATTTCATCTAGAAACAAGGTGCCGCGGTGGGCCAGCTCGACCCGTCCTGGCTTCGACCCAACCGCGCCCGTGAACGCTCCTCTTTCGTAGCCGAACAGTTCGCTTTCCAGAAGTGTCCCCGGAATTGCCGGGCAGTTCACCTTTACATATGGACCCATCTTCCACGGAGACAGCCCATGAATGAGCCGGGCAATGATGTCTTTTCCGGTGCCGCTCTCGCCGGTGATAAGGACAGGAACGTTGGCGGCGGCTACTTTACCCAGTCGCGAACGAACCGCTTGCATGACTTCAGAGTGACCAAAAATAATATTGTCAGGGGGAACCTCGCCGAGCGATTGTGCCAGCGCACTTACCGAAAGTGTCGTCATAAGACCAAATGCCCCCAGTGCGGCTAGTGTCAAGCCGCATGCACTAAAAGTGCATCCCAAGCACCAAACTGGAGAAGAGAGCCAAGCGAGCTAGAAGCTTTCTGTTAAACGCTCACTTATGAATGGCTTAGAGTGATGATATCCGAGAAGCCGGAAGGTCGGGCATGGCCCCAAAGTGCCATTCTGAGACAGAGGCGAGATAGGAAAAATAGTTCACACCGCAGAACCAGCTTTTCTCAAGTGCTTCCCAGAAACAGGCGCCGCGTCGGTGCTCAGGTGACGGGCAAACTTCAGACCTAGAAGATGGTAATCATCGAGGTGCGCAATCCATACCGCCTTGGCTTGCATAGTCCGCAAAGACGTCTTGAAACCCTTGACAGGTCCGATTGGAGCGCTTGGAATCTCCAGTGAAATCGGTGCCGATTGCGGCAAAGAACGGCGAACTACCACCATAGCACCACCAGGAGAGATGTTAAGGGCCGTGGCAAACTCCAGGGAATCCTTGCCGCTTTCGTCGCGAGTGCGGACAAAAACCGGAATGGCAAGCTGCAACCGTGGCCATTTGCGTTCTTTCTTTTTCAGTAAGGTATTAGACACGTGTCTGGACCACCATAAGAGAGGTATAAACACCCCAAGACCGCATCTTAGGGGCCAAACCTCCCAGAGAAGCCGAGCCTGCCTGGAATCACCCGAAACCGCGCCACTGACACGGACATCGCCGAAGGAGCTTCTGGTCAATGAATTCGCTATTGACTATTGGTCACGTCAAAAAGCTGCAACGTTTTTCGCTTCGGTGCCTGGTTTGGGGCCGTTTCCAATTGACAGTCTGGAGCACCTGACATAGGATCAGAACATCCCCCTTACTCTGAGGTAGCAGGCTCCCTTCCCCTAATACTGTTTACTTGGTTATCCATGGCTTCGACGCCCGACAAAAGCCCAGCGGTCTCCGCGACCGGCAGTGGTCCCAAAAGTAGCCTGCCGTCAACCGCCGCGGCGCGGGCTTCTGCGCCCAGCTCTGCGGACGACGCGGCAGGCGAGCTCGAACAATTGCGCGATCGTTTCCGCAAGACTGCGGACGCTCTGGCCTCTGCCGCCCACGACCTCAAGACGCCCTTGGCGATCCTCAACGGTTACATAGAGCTGCTGCAGAGCCAGAAACTCGGACCGCTCAACGACCGCCAGCGTGAAGTGATGGGCGACATGTTTTCCAGTGGACAGCGCTTGCAGCAATTCATTCAGGACTTCCTGACCTTCAGCGTGCTCGAAACCGGCGAACTGCGCATGCAGTACGTGGAAGGTGACATGAACGCGTGCCTCTCGGAAGTTTGCCGGCTCTGGTCGAACCGGTTTCAGGAGCGCGGTCTTGCCTTGTATTTCCTGGCCAATGACAAACTGACGACATTTGCATTCGATGCGCCCAAGATCCAGCGCGTGATTTCCAATCTTCTGGAGAACGCCTGCAAGTACACTCCTCAGGGTGGCACTGTCTGGCTGCACGCCGAGCCTCATATGTGGGAGCGTCGCGGAGTGAGTAAGTCCGCCGCCAATGCAGACCGCCGCCGCCAATCGACGAATGTGCCGAACGCTGTCAGAGTCACCGTTGCCGATACCGGCCCGGGAATTCGGCCGGAATTTCACCTGGAAATCTTCGATGATTTCTTCCGTCTGCCGGGCAGTGAATCGGCCGAGGGCATGGGCCTGGGACTCGCCATTTCCCGCCGCCTTCTCCAGGCAATGGGCGGCAAGATCTGGGTCGAAAGCGAACCGGGTACAGGCTGCAAGTTTTCCTTTCTAATTCCCCTGAAACCAATTCTGAGCAGTCCGCCACGAGGAGCGAAATGAGCGAAGGCGCCAACATCCTGTTGGTGGATGACGAACCGGGAATGTTGCGCTACATCCGCACGCTGTTGGAAGTGGATGAGCACAAGGTGCAAACCGCCAGCACCGGCGAAGAAGCGGTCGAGCGCGTCCAGAAAGGACTGCAGCCCGACCTGGTGCTGCTCGATCTACTCATGCCCGGCATCGACGGGTTGCAGACTCTCGAACAACTCCGCCATCTTAAGCCCGGATTGAAAGTTGTCATGCTCTCGTGCGTGAATGACACGCGCAAAGTCGTGCAGGCCATGCGCCTGGGCGCGATCGATTATTTGACCAAGCCGTTCCAGAAAGCCGAACTCGACGCAGTCATTGCGCAGTGCGTCGGCACCGCCAAGGGTGAGAGCTATGCGGGCGAGATCGAAGAACTTTGCGACGACGTATTCTTCATCGCTGCTAGCCCGGCGATGAAGAAGATTCGCTCCCAGGCTGCACTCGTCGCCAACGTCGAAATCCCGGTGCTCCTGCTCGGTGAAAGTGGCACAGGCAAGGAAGTGCTCGCCCGCCTGATCCACAAACTTTCCCCGCGCGCCCACCGCACCTTCCTCAAAGTGAACTGTGCGGCGGTGCCCGCCGACCTGCTGGAAAGCGAACTGTTCGGGTACGAAGCGGGAGCCTTCACCGGCGCCACGCACGCCAAGCCGGGCAAGTTCGAACTCTGCAACAAAGGCACCATCCTGCTCGACGAAATCGGCGAAATGCCGCCGGGGCTGCAGGCCAAGCTGCTGCACGTCCTCCAGGACCAGCAGTTCTCCCGCCTCGGCAGCCGCAGCGTGGTCAAAGTCGACGTCCGCATCCTGGCCGCCACCAACATCAACATTCAAGAAGCGCTCGCCACCAAGCGTCTGCGTGAGGATCTCTATTACCGCTTGAACGCTTTCACCCTGTTGCTGCCTCCGCTGCGCGACCGCAAGGAAGAAATTCCGATCCTGCTGAAGCATTTCATGTCGCGCATGTCGGATTCCTACGCGCGTTCCCCGCTGCCACTTTCGCCCCCGTTGATGGAGGCATGCCTGCGGCATTCCTGGCCGGGCA
>JBEKFN010000436.1:0-3999 GCA_050013295.1 Terriglobales bacterium | reverse complement strand
CGCCCGGCGCTCCACCGAAAAACTCGGAAGGCCCTATCGCATTGCACACACTGGATTTCGTGTGTTAGCTTCGACTCGGAGAGTTCCGCTTTGCGACACACGGTTCCGGCTGGGATGGACCGCAAGGAAACTGACGCTTACTTGCGGCTCGATTGGGCGCGTCTTCCCCAGCATATCGCCATCATCATGGACGGAAATGGGCGCTGGGCCCGGCTCCGGCACATGCCGCGCGTTGCCGGACACCGCGCCGGTGTCGCCGCGGTGCGTTCGACGGTCGAAACCGCGGCCCGCATCGGAATTCCGGCGCTGACGCTCTACGCCTTCTCCGAAGAAAACTGGAAAAAGCGTCCGAAGACGGAAGTCGATTTCCTGATGCGTCTTTTGTGCCGCTACCTCAAAGCGGAAATCAAGACGCTCAACGAAAACAATATCCGGTTGAGATACATCGGACGGAAGCATGAGTTACCGGAGTCGGTGCAGCGCGAGATGGCCGAAGCGAGCGACGCGACATCGAACAATACCGGGATGCTGCTGACGCTGGCGTTGAACTACAGCGCGCGCAGCGAGATCGTCGACGCCTTCCGCTCGCTGGCGGAGGCTGCCGCCCGCAATGGCGGCCTCGATCACATGGAAGTCGATGAGCAGGCGATTAGCGACCATCTCTACACGCGGGGTCTGCCGGATCCCGACTTAGTAATTCGCACCAGCGGCGAGATGCGGCTGAGTAACTTCCTGCTCTGGCAACTGGCCTATGCGGAGATCTATGTGACGCAGACGTTGTGGCCTGATTTCCGCGGCGTTCAATTGCTCGAGGGGATCGAAGATTATCAGAAGCGCGACCGCCGCTACGGCGGTCTGGGCCAGGACGGGCATGCTCCGCGGCCAACGTCGCTCCGGCCCCACGCTGAGGCGAAGCGTTGATGAGCACTGCTCGTGTAGGGACGGGCGCCCTCGCCCGTCCAGGGTTGCGTAGGGACAGCCGCCCTCGGCTGTCCAGCCGAGCGCAGCTCGGCAACTGCCGGCGATCAGAGCAACTCTGGATTTGCTGTAGGCGTAGCGTGATCCGTAGTGTGATCCCATGATCCAGCGCGTCGCGACCGCCGCCGTTCTAATTCCCCTAGTTTTGCTGCTGGTTCTGAAGGCGCCGCTCTATGTGCTGGCCATTGCGGCCGGGGCGGTAGCCCTGCTGGCCATCATCGAGTTCCTGAAGCTGGTGACGCACTATGCAGTGCAGCCGCTGGGGCGGGAGACGTATGCCTTCGTCGCGGCCTTCTTCGTATTTGTGATTGTCGCCTCCACCAACCGCACGCCGCTGGTTGAGACCACGGCCATGCTCTACGGGATCACGCTGGCGGCGGCGCTCGCACCTTTTGTGTTTCTGACCGTAGCAATGAGAATGAAGCGCTCCAACTTGACCGCCGGCTATCCGGCGGCCGCCGCTTCGGCGTTTGCCTTCGTGTATATCGCGATCCCGATGGCGCTGCTGGTCGCGATCCGGCAGCAGCCGGCGGGAGCGATCTGGACGATCTACACGCTGCTCGCCGTCTGGGCGGGAGACATCTTCGCTTACTTCGTGGGCAAGTCGCTGGGGCGGCATCGCATGTCGCCCGAGATCAGCCCGAAGAAGACTTGGGAAGGCGCGGTGGCCTCGATCCTGGCCAGCGTGATTGTCGGCACGCTGTGGATTCAGCACGCGCCCGGAATCAGTTCCGCGCTGCTGCGTGTTGGATTGATTGACCGCCGCGATGGCATGTTCGGCCTGGAGCAGCCACCCCTTTGGCCCATCATCCTACTGTCGGCGGTGGTCAACATCGCGGCGCAACTGGGCGATCTGGTCGAGTCCCTCATCAAGCGCGGCGCCGGAGTGAAAGATTCCGGCACGATTCTCCCCGGCCACGGAGGCATGCTCGATCGCATCGACGCCTTGCTGTTCGCGGTACCAGTGGTGTGGGCGTACGGCGCGTGGCGGCTGATGCAGTAGGGAGGAAAAGCGCTCCAATAACCCGCTCACTGGAACGCTTGCGCGGTGGTGTACAACGCTACCAACCCCAGCAAAAGCACCGCCTCCTCGAACTTCTCCGACCAAATATGCAGACGGTCGAATTCCCTGCGCAGCGGATTGTCCAGAGGCACGCTATCGATCACTCCAACCTCGGCGCGAAGGGCGTGCAGTTTCGGGGAAATGGCGAATTGCGAGATCACGGTCAGCAGCAGCATCAGCACGATTAAAATGTGCCGCGCCGCCAGCGGTCGCGCATTTCCCATAGCCATCCGGCTGTAGAGCATGGACGCGATCAGAAAAACAATTCCGGAAACGATGGCCATATAGTGCAGTAAATCGAGCGAGCGGCCTACGATCGATCCCGCCATATGGCGGGTCGGGAGAAGTCCAGGTGAAAAAGCGGTGGGTGCTTCGACGAATGCGAGAAAGATCACGCCGCCAAGCCAGACCACAAGCGACAACAGCATGAGGAACCGGAGAAATGACATGAGCGAGATTATAGAACTCGTCGGGCTGATCTAAGGGTAGCGATTCTTTCGGCAGCGTCCAGTTGGTGGTGGACCTCGAATTTCGTGTGGGGACAGGCCGTGTGGGGACGGGCGCCCTCGCCCGTCCAAGCCGAGCGTAGCTCGGCAGCTGCCTAAGGCCACAGCAACTCTGGATTCGCCTTGGCGCGCACGCACGACTCCCATCACGGTAGATCCGGGCGAGCGGTGCACGCGAATTCCTCCGAGCTTCTACACTAGGTGCGACTTCGTTTAATCCTCACCTCGGGAGATTGCAATGCAACGAAAAGCGAGCGCAGTGTGGAAGGGTGGTCTTAAGGACGGGAAGGGGACGGTTTCGTCTACCAGCGGCGTTCTTTCGAATACGCCGTATTCGTTTACGACGCGTTTTGAAAACGCTCCGGGGACGAATCCGGAAGAGCTGATTGCAGCGGCGCATGCGGCGTGCTTCTCGATGGCGTTGTCGGCGCAACTGGGCGACGCGAAGCTGACGCCGGAAAGCATCAGCACGGCAGCTACGCTCACCATGGAGAAACTAGACGCGGGCTGGGCCATCACGGCCGTGCATCTGGATGTGGTCGCGAAGGTGCCGGGCGCGAGCGCGGAAGCCTTCAGCACGGCGGCGCAAAATGCAAAAGCGGGCTGCCCGGTATCGAAGGTGCTGAACGCGAAGATTACGATGGATGCGAAGCTGGGCTAGAAGCATGAACGCGTGATGAGTCTTGCGGAGGAGAGCCGGTCGTCTCGCCCGTCCAGCAGTATGGCGGCCGGGCGAGGACGCCCGGCTCTCCACGAACGAGCTTGCATCTAACTTTGCTCGCGCAAAACTTGGCGCAGCTTGTGATTGATTTTTACCGCTTCCTGCGCGGCCTGATCGATCAGTTCGACCCAGCGGCGTGAATTCTCGGGCGGCCCGGCCTGCGAAATCAGGTACGTGGCTTGCACGATGGTTTCGAGCGCATTGCTGAGATCGTGCGCCAGTGCGCGCATTTCCCTTGCCAGTTCTGCGGGTATCTTGTCGGAAGCATTTCCCATGGTTGAGGGCGGCTTGGCGCCTTGCAAATGACGGAGCACGGCGAAGGTTATGACGTTGCGCTCGTTTGACAGCCAGACGCCAGCCAGTAGATAGTAGTGTAGTCGCCTTGGAAAAGGTCCTACCGATTTTTTCTTTTTATGCGGATGTGGCGGAACTGGCAGACGCGCTAGGTTCAGGACCTAGTGGCCGTAAGGTCGTGGAGGTTCAAGTCCTCTCATCCGCACCAAGACACCATTTAGCCCGTAGCTCTTAGGAATCAAGCCCCGAAGGGGCGACCCAGCTTAGCCCAGCGCTTGAACAACTTGCGGAGAAAGTAATTCCTGATCGAGAGCCGTGCCCTCAGCGGCTAAAGCCGGCACTGAAAGCAAGCTAGTTATCGCAGCGGTGAACCGCTGCGCCACCCAAAATCAAGTGCAACCCCTACTTTTTCCGCAAGCTGTTGAAGCGCTGGGCTA
>JBEKFN010000435.1:0-3957 GCA_050013295.1 Terriglobales bacterium | reverse complement strand
TCTTCGATGGTCAGGCGGAGCGGCCGCAGCGCCAGTTTCGGGCGCTTGCGCCAGAATCCAACGAGGTAGCTTTTTTCCAGGTCGAGAATCTCAATCGCAGCCATGGCTATGCGCGCAATGCCCAGCCCCTTGCGTGAAATTTGATATGGAATCTAATTCTTAATTCTAATGGAGAGAATTATATGCAATGCCGGCGCGATTGGGGATGTCTGGCTGTCTGGGCGATTACGAAGGTAAACTACCCCTGCCACCAAGGCTGGCACTCAAGATCTGCCGCCGCCCTCGGTGCTACTGTTGCTCAGGGACCGTGTTATCGCAGGTCGTGATCGTCGTCGGGCTGACGCGTACCACCGCATCTTCGAACGAGCAGAAGTAGCGCACGCCCGTCAGGTTCGAAGTCACCGGCGATGCGATGAATTGATAGGAGGGCGCCGGAGCGCCGCTTACGCCCTGCAGAGTGAACATATAGCCGCTCTTGGTACCCGATTCCAGAACCGAATCGATCAAGCAAGCGCCACTCGATGAAGGTACATTGCCGCTGGTGCAGTCGCCCGACAGAGCGGTCAGGTTGGCCGCAAAGCCCACCGTCGCATAGGTGGTGTTGTATGAAATCTGTGCTGTGTTCAGCGAGCGAAGCGCCCCCACTGCGGCTGACTCATTCGCCGCCATGCGCGAATTCAGAAAACTGGGTACCGCAATCACCGTAATGATGAGAATGATGGCCACTACAATCAACAGTTCAATAAGAGAAAATCCCTCGGCCCTTCGCATCGCATCTCCCTGATCCCGGATGAGCGCAACCGATCAAGTTCCAATGAAACGTTTGCATTTTTCATGCCGGACTTGGTCCAACCGCACTAACCGTAAGTCCTTGGGAATGCGATGCAATTCGCAGCCCCGTCCCCTCGTTCGCCGCTTTCGTCATTCCCCTGCATCGGAAATGACAGTTTGTGTCAGTGGATTTTGTGGCCCTGGGAACGAGTAATTATCGAAGACCACACCAGGAAAACGCCCCACAATAAAAAAGCAGAGGATTTCTCCTCTGCTTCTCTCCGGCTGGTACCCTCCCCCAGGTACTTTGCCAAATCCAAACTTACTGCAGCGGGGTCTCGGTTCCGGCGCAGGTGCTGACCGCCCCAGAGGCGACGTAGCGTACCACAGCATCCGCGATCGAGCAGAAGGAGCGCACGCCCGTACTGTTCAGACCTTGCGGGGTTCCCCACGCAGCATAGTTGCCGGTGGTGCCCGTCGCACCGAAGCTATAGCCGCTCTTGGTGCCCGACGCCAGCTGGCCGTCGATCAAGCAGGCTTGAGCCGAAGTGGGAGGATTGGGGCAGGCCGTGCCGACCCCGCCCGGCCCCAGAGTAACCAGGTTGGCCGCAAAGCCCACCGTCGGGTAGCTGGAGTTGTATGAAATCATTGCCGTGTTGATAGTGCGAACCGACGCCACTGCGGACGACTCGTTCGCCGCAATACGCGCACGCAGAAGGTTCGGGATAGCAATCGCGGCGATGATCAAAATGATCGCGACCACGATCAGCAGTTCGATCAGTGAGAAGCCCTTTTGTTTCCGCATTTAAATTGTCCTCGTCTCCGTTTGACTGTTTTGGTTGGATGACCAACTCGTTCGTACTATCGCACTCTGAGGGCCAGAGGGCTAGGTGACGGAAGTTAGATGTCCCTCTGGACGAAACTTCAGTGTTTTCAGCACCCTTCTGCGAGGCAGTCACCGCCTCAGTCACCCTCGATTCTTCCAGTATGACACTTTCGGGACCCAGATTGACAAATTTTGCCAGTCGCCCCTCGTCTCCATCTTCACCTTTCAAGCCGCCGTCAGATGCCGCAACTACCATTCTGAGAACGCTCACCCCGGCTTTTTTTGCGTTTGCTTTCGCTTGCACTTTTCCGACGGCCTGGCAGCCTGTGGTGTGCAAGCGCGATTCTTATCAGGGCACGCCTTCAAAGGCTGCGGAAAACATCGAATTTGGCTTTCTCAGCGGCCTGTAAAGCCGTCCTTTTCCGCAGCCATTTGATAGCCGCGCTTTACTTCCCGGAGAGGAGCGACTCCGCCGTTTTCTGCGCCTTGGGAAGATCCGGCGAGGAGCGCGCCACGCTCTCGGAAATCGCGTTGGCCTCGTCAGCGTGTCCCTCCTGCTGCAGCGCGTGGGCGAGCAGAAGAAAAACCACATTATCCGGCTGCACCGCCGCGGCACGCGAGTACTGGCGAATGGCCTCCCCCAGGTTGCCATTTTCCTGGGCAATCAAGCCCAGCCCGACCATAGCCCGGGCGTGATCGGGCGCAAACTGCAGCGCCGTTTCGAAACACTGCTTGGCCTGCATCAGCTGCCCCATTCCGCGATAGGCAAATCCCAGACTGCTATAGGCGGTAGCGCGCATGCCAACGTCGCCCGCGTAGCGAGCCACTATCTGATAGCGCTCGATGGCCGCGGGCAGATTGCCGCGGCCATCCTCGTAGGCGCCAAGATTCAGGTTGGCAGTCAGACCGTCGGGACGGGTGGCGAGTGCGGCGCGGAAGTGCGCGGCGGCCTCTTCGGTTCGGCCCTGCCTGAACAGAAAGTCTCCCAAGTTGACCTGTGCGATGTAGTTGTCCTGAGTCAGCGCCACCGTGCGGCGCCAGAAGGACTCAATATCGTGCCAGTAGCCAACCTGACGGTACGTGAGGGTTCCCAGCACCAGCAGACAAGAAACGGCGGGAATGGCGAGCCATCTGACGGGAATCTTGCAAGCTCTGGCCCAGTCGGCCACCAGCCAGGTCAACATCAAAAACAGTCCAATGAAGGGAAGGTACGCGAAACGATCTGCCATTGCTTGAAGGCCTGCCTGTACCAGCCCGATCATCGGCACGAGGCTGCCCAGGAACCAAAACCATCCGACGGCAAGATAGCGTTGGTCACGCGCGCGGAGGACCAACGCGGTGACGAGCAGCAATGGAACCAGGGCCGCGCCTACTTGCCAGGTCGGGTAGAGCTTGGTAGGGTGCGGATACAGCGCCACCAGCTTTGAGGGCCAGAGCGCATGCCCCAGGTAGCGCACAGACGAGATCACGGCAGTCTCCAGCCGCAAGAGCAAACTGTACTCAGAAAGAGCCTTGGCGGCGCCTCCGGCCTTCGCGGCCCTCATGGTGACCACCGCGCTGGCGGCGGAGAGCAGCAACAGTGGCAACTTTTCCAGCACCAGCCATCCGTTCCACAATGTCGTCGGGTTCCCGCCTTGCATCCGCGTGTCCGCAGCCGCCGGGGGAAAAATTCGGCATAGCGGCCAGTAGTCCCACAGCAAGAGCAGAAGCGGAAATGTAACCACCTGCGGCTTGCTGAGCAGCGCCAGTGCAAATAAGCAAGTCACCGTAGTGTATCGGCAGAGCCCAGGTCGGCGCGCATACCAGACGTAGGCATACAGGGCGAGCAGAAAAAACAGCATGCTCAATACATTCTTCCGCTCGGCTGCCCAGGCTACGGACTCGACGTTCATCGGATGCAGCGCAAACAGAGCAGCGACCATCAGGCTGCGCCAGCGGAATCCCGTGGCACTCTGGAGCAATAGAAAGAGAAGGACCGCATTGACCGCGTGCAGCAAGACATTCATGTAGTGGTGTCCAGCTGGTTTCAGGCCGAAGAGTTCACAGTCGAGTGCATGAGAAAGCCACGAAAGGGGCATCCAGTACGCCCCATGATAGGTGGTGAAGGCCCATTCCACGGTCGCCCAGGTCAGGCCCGCCCTTACGTGAGGGTTGTCCGTGATGTACAGGTCGTCGTCCCAGTTGAGGAACCCGTTGTGAATTACGGGGTTGTAGACCACCAGCACCACGGCGGTCAACAGCAGACACAACAGCAAGGTGCGTTGCGCCGGCGACTGAAACAGCTTGGAGGAAAGCGGGACTCCCGGTCGTTCGAGGCGTTTCGCCACCGCGGCAGTGGAAGACGAACTCATGGATTCAAC